>NZ_LZLL01000344.1:0-616 GCF_001669335.1 Mycobacterium sp. 1245852.3
GTCCAGAATCTGCGCTGTGCGGCCATGTACGCACGGGTGTCCGTGCCGTAAGCAACCGCCGCGAGCCCGGCCGATTCGACGAACGGAATCAAGTCGGGCGGGACGGCCATGCACACTTCGTGGCCCCTGCGCAGCAACTCACGGCCGACGGCGGCACAGGGCTCGATATCACCACGAGTCCCGTAGCTCGCCAACACAAATCTCATTGCGGATCTCAAACTTTCGGTTGTCGCGCCGCCCGGCGACGTATCGTTCCCGAACCGAGCCAAATGCCGACGACGCGGGTCGACGTACCCACGGCCGGCCACAGCCCCGGTGCCCACATCTCCGGTAGAGCCAGAGCCTAGACATGGCTCCGCGGCGACGGCAGGTTTCGGCGTCCGCCGCCCACATTGCCAACGGGTTCCGTGAGTCAGCGCAACTCGCTGAACTAGCACTGGGTGTCCGGTTATGCTGCGGTCGTCTGGGCCGAGGGCGTGGGCCGCCGCTTGCAATCCGACGATGCGCCAGGGAATCGAACAGTCATGACCGCGATGAAGTTTGTGCTGGCAAATTGGGGAACGCGTGGCGAGGTCGAGCCGTACCTAACGATCGGCCGTTAATTGGTTCTACTCGG
>NZ_LZLL01000345.1:0-7548 GCF_001669335.1 Mycobacterium sp. 1245852.3
GACGCGGGAGCGCACGCCGAGTGCGCTGAGAGGACGGCTCGGGGCCGTCGACCGTACGAACCTGACCGGGTAATGCCGGCGTAGGGAGATGAAAAATGACTGATGTCCTTTCCGGAATTGCGTCGGGCAGTGCCTCGCACAGCGTGGAGCCGGCCGTCACCACCGGACCCATCTGGGGCAGCAGCAAGGCCTACCGCGAGATCGAGGGCCCGGGTGGGGTGACGCTGCGGGTACCGCTGCGGCGGGTGCACCTGTCCAACGGCGAGGACTTCGACCTGTACGACACCTCGGGGCCCTACACCGATCCGGAGGCGACGATCGATCTGACGGCCGGACTGCCGGCGCGGCCCGGCGTGGTCCGCGATCGCGGGACGCAGCTGCAGCGCGCCCGCGCCGGCGAGATCACCGCCGAGATGGCCTACATCGCCGCGCGCGAGGGCATGCCCGCCGAGCTGGTGCGCGACGAGGTCGCCCGGGGCCGCGCGGTGATCCCGGCCAACCACAACCACCCCGAGATCGAGCCGATGATCATCGGCAAGTTGTTTGCGACCAAGGTGAACGCAAACATCGGCAACTCGGCGGTGACATCATCGATCGCCGAGGAGGTCGACAAGATGGTGTGGGCCACCCGGTGGGGCGCCGACACCATCATGGACCTGTCCACCGGCAAGAACATCCACGAGACCCGCGAGTGGATTCTGCGCAACTCGCCGGTGCCGGTCGGCACCGTGCCCATCTATCAGGCGCTGGAAAAGACCAAGGGCGATCCGACCGAACTGACCTGGGAGCTCTACCGCGACACCGTGATCGAGCAATGCGAGCAGGGCGTGGACTACATGACCGTGCACGCCGGTGTGTTGCTGCGCTATGTGCCGCTGACCGCCAAGCGGGTCACCGGCATCGTGTCGCGCGGCGGCTCGATCATGGCCGCGTGGTGCCTGGCGCATCACCGGGAGTCGTTCCTGTACACCAACTTCGACGAGCTCTGCGAGATCTTCGCCCGCTATGACGTCACCTTCTCCCTGGGCGACGGCCTGCGGCCGGGCTCGATCGCCGACGCCAACGACGCCGCGCAGTTCGCCGAGCTGCGCACCCTGGGCGAGCTGACCAAGATCGCGAAATCCCATGGCGTGCAGGTGATGATCGAGGGCCCGGGCCACGTCCCGATGCACAAGATCGTCGAGAACGTGCGGCTGGAAGAGGAGTGGTGCGAGGAGGCCCCGTTCTACACGCTGGGCCCGCTGGCCACCGATATCGCCCCGGCCTACGACCACATCACCTCGGCGATCGGCGCGGCCATCATCGCCCAGGCCGGCACCGCGATGCTGTGCTACGTGACCCCCAAGGAACACCTGGGGCTGCCGGACCGCAAGGACGTCAAGGACGGGGTGATCGCCTACAAGATCGCCGCGCACGCAGGCGATCTGGCCAAGGGCCATCCGCACGCGCAGGAGCGTGACAACGCGTTGTCGCAGGCGCGCTTCGAGTTCCGGTGGAACGACCAGTTCGCGCTGTCGCTGGACCCGGACACCGCGCGGGAGTATCACGACGAGACGCTGCCGGCCGAACCGGCCAAGACCGCGCACTTCTGCTCCATGTGCGGGCCGAAGTTCTGCTCGATGCGCATCACCCAGGACGTTCGCGACTACGCCGCCAAACACGGGCTCGACAGCGAGGAAGCGATCGAGGCCGCCATGTCCGAGGGCATGGCGGAGAAGTCGCGCGAGTTCGCCGAGCAGGGCAACCGGGTGTATCTACCGCTGGCACAGCAGTGATCGCAAGCGCGGCCGTGGCGATCGCCAGCGGGGCCGTGGCGATCGCAAGCGCGGCGCAGCCGGGCGCAGCGGGTCGCCACCATCGGGCGAAGCCGGGCGCAGCGGGTCGCCACCATCGGGCGAAGCCGGGCGCGGCGGGTCACCGCCATCTGACAGCGGTGATCGCAAGCGCGGCGCAGCCGGGCGCGGCGGGTCACCGCAATCTGACACAGTGACGTTCCTGCCGCTGCCCGCGCCCGGCACGACGCCGCGCCGGGTGCTGTCCATCGCCGGGTCGGACTCCGGGGGCGGCGCGGGCATCGAGGCCGACATGCGCACCATGGCGCTGCTGGGTGTGCACGCGTGCATCGCGGTCACCGCCGTCACCGTCCAGAACACGTTGGGCGTGCGGAGTTTTCACGAGGTGCCTGCCGAGGTCGTCGCCGGGCAGATCGAGGCCGTCGTCGGCGACATCGGCATCCAGTCCGCGAAGACTGGGATGCTGGCGTCGCCGCGAATCATCGACACCGTGGCCACCACGTGGCGCGGGCTGGGGTTGTCGGTGCCGCTCGTCGTCGATCCGGTGGCGGCGTCGATGCACGGCGACGCGCTGATGGCGCCGGCGGCGCTGGATTCGCTTCGCACCCAATTGTTTCCGTTGGCGACGCTGGTGACACCCAATCTCGACGAGGTGCGGCTGCTGGTCGACGTCGACGTGGTGGACGCCGAGTCGCAGCGGGCGGCGGCCAAGGCGCTGCATGCGCTGGGCCCGCAATGGGTGCTGGTGAAGGGTGGTCACCTGCGGTCCTCGGAGCGCAGCAGCGACCTGCTCTACGACGGCGCCGATTTCTTCGAGTTCGATGCCCAGCGGATCGCGACGGGAAACGACCACGGCGGTGGCGACACGCTCGCCAGCGCCGTGGCGTGCGCGCTGGCGCACAACTTCACCGTGCCGGACGCCGTCGAGTTCGGCAAGCGCTGGGTGACCGAATGTCTGCGCGCCGCATACCCACTGGGCCACGGGCACGGCCCCGTCTCCCCGCTGTTTCGGCTGTCGTGATCGCATGAATCTCGACGAGATCGCGGGTGTCGCGCACGAGCCCACGGGGCCGCCGACGGGCGTGGTGGTACTGACCCACGGCGCCGGCGGCAACCGGGATGCCGTTCTGCTGCAGCAGGTTTGCGACGAGTGGGCGCAACGGGGCTGGCTGGCGGTGCGCTACAACCTGCCCTACCGGCGCCGCCGGCCGGCCGGGCCGCCGTCGGGTTCCGCCGCCGCCGACCGGGCCGGCATCGTCGAGGCCATCACGGTGTGCCGCGGCCTGGCCGACGGCCCGCTGATCGCCGGCGGCCATTCCTATGGCGGCCGGCAGACGTCCATGGTCGTCGCGGCCGGCGAGGCGGCGGTGGACGTGCTGACGCTGTTCTCCTATCCGGTCCATCCCCCGGGCAAACCCGAACGCGCGCGCACCGAGCACCTGCCCGACATCACGGTGCCGACCGTGTTCACGCACGGCACGTCGGATCCGTTCGGCACGCCCGACGAACTGCGCGCCGCGGCCGCCCTGGTCACCGGCACGACCGCCGTCGTCGAGATCGCCAGCGCCCGCCACGATCTGCGGTCCAGGACGTTGAACGTGCCGGCGTTGGCCGTCGATGCCGCGCTGCAGCTGCTCGGACGGAAATAGACAGTCAAAACTGGACAGTTTTGGCTGTCTAAAATAGAGTGGTCGCGTGGATGGCATCAGCGAGTCCGCGGTAGCGGCGGCACGCGACATCAGGGTGGTGTTCAGCCGGTTACGGCGCCGGCTGAAGGACATCGCGACCGACGGTCTGACGCCGTCACAGACCGCGGTGCTCACCCGGCTGTGGAAAGAGGGCCCGTCGTCGGCCAGCGTATTGGCCGGCGCCGAACAGGTGCGCCCGCAGTCGATGGCCACCATCCTGGCCGCCCTGGGCCAACGCGGGCTCATCGAGCGCAAGCCGGATCCGAATGACGGCAGGCGCCAGAGGGTTTCGCTGACCCCGGCGGGCAAACGGCGTGCCGAAAGCGGCCGGCGCGCCCGCGAGGAGTGGTTGGCCCGCGCCATCCACGAGCGCTACACCGAGGCCGAGCGGCGCGTCATCGTCGACGCACTGTCGCTACTCGAGCGCTTGACCGAGCAATGAGGACGCGAAAGGACGTGAGCGACAATGGAATTGGGATTGCATTTCATCGACTTCCTACCGGGAGACCCGGCCCGGCTGGGCCCGACGCTGGCCGAGGCGGCCAAGGCGGCCGAGCAGGGCGGCGCGACGCTGTTCACGCTGGCCGACCACTTCTTTCAGATGGAAGCCATGGGACGGGCGGAGGACCCGTTCCTGGAGGGGTACACGTCACTGGGCTTTCTGGCCGGACAGACGACGACAATCGAGCTGAGCCTGTTGGTCACCGGCGTCACCTACCGTTATCCAGGTTTGCTGGCCAAGGCGGTCACGACGCTGGACGTCTTGTCGCAGGGCCGGTCGATGTTGGGACTCGGCGCGGCCTGGTACGACCGGGAACACGCCGCCCTGGGCTTTCCGTATCCGCCGGTGAGCCAACGCTTCGAGATGCTCGAGGAAACACTGCAGATCTGCCGGCAGATGTGGAGCGACAACGACGGCCCGTACCAAGGCAAGCACTATCAGCTGGCCGAGACAATCTGTGCGCCCCAACCGATTCGGCGTCCCCCGGTGCTGATCGGCGGGGACGGTGAAAAAAAGACGCTGCGTCTGGTCGCGCAATACGCCGACATCTGGAATTCCACGGTGACCGAGGTCGACGCGATCAAGCACAAGATCGAGGTGCTCAACCGTCATTGCGAGGCGGTCGGCCGCGACCCCGGCGAGATCCGCAAGACGGTCGGCTACTTCGTCAATCCGTTCGAGGACCTGGACGGGTATTTCCGGACCGTCGAGGGCTACGCCGGACTCGGCGTCGAGCTGGTCAATGCCGGTCCGTTCCCCGGTAATCCGGATCCGGTCGGCTTCGTTCGACGCCTGGGCGACGAAGTGATTCCCCGGCTCGCCGAAATCGGTTGACCCGGTTGGTGATCGGTTAACCGGGATAGCGCGAGTAACAGGCGTCCGCGTTGCCCGTCACGCCGCCGCGGAACGCAGCGATCCGGGTGAATCCGGCCGGCACACTGGTGCCGTCCGCGTCGCTGGCGACCAGATGGTTGGTGAGCAAGCCGGCGACGGCCTCGTCGAGATCGCCTGCGGTCAGCAACAATTGGTTGTGCGAGGGCAGGTCGATCGGCTCGGCCATCTTGCGATGCACCACACCGGTCAGGCACGCGGTGCGCAGCGCGGTCCACGGGCTCTGCATCGGCAGGCCACGTTCATGCTGCACGGCCAGCGCGTATCTCGACATCACCACCGACAGCGCGGTGTCGTCGCCCTGCGGCAGGGTCTGTTGCTTCTCGTCGGCGAGCGTGCCCATGGCGGCGAGGCCGGGCAGGTCGACCACGATGGTGTTGGTGCCCGGGCAGTAGGACGCCGGCGGGGTGGCCTTGGCGTCCGGGCACTCGGCCGGCTGGTAGGACAGCGCCGGCGGGCTGGCCGGGGCGAAGATCTTTCCCAGCAGCTCCATGAGATTCGACAAGGTGTCCTGGTTGATGGGCACCTCGCCGGTTTCGGGTGCGCCGGTGCTGGAGTCGACCCGCAGGGCGTTCGGCAGGTCGCCGCGGCGCTTCTCGATCTCCTTGCGGTTGATCGCCGCACAGGCCGAGGCGCCGTTGAGGAATCCCATTTGAAAGGCGCTGATCCGGTCCAGGGCCGACCCGTGGGCGTCGTCGTTCTCGGTCTCGCTGTCCATGACGGGGTCCCGCGTGGTGATGATCCCGGCCAGCACGTGGTCGAGCCCGTCGGCGGTGCTCAGCGTGAAGCGCGGCGACTTGCCGTCGGCGACCCAGTACAGATAGACGCCCGCGAAGCAGTCGGCCTGCTGCTCGCGGACGATGGTCGCGTCGCGTCTGGTCACCAGCTTCGCCATCTGTTGCAGCGCGTGCCCGAATTCGTGTGCCAGCACGCCGGTGACGGACATGTCACCGAAATACTTCTGCGCCATGGGCATGAATACGCCGCGGTCCCAGGCGATCAGGTTGCACTTGCCGGTGTAGAAGGCGTTGACGAGCTTGTAGGTGTCGTTGTGGCACACGATCGGGCTGCTGGGATCGGTGGAGTTGTAGGACACCATCTTGCTGAGCGGAACGAACTTGCCCTGCAGCGATTGGTCATACACCGACTTCCAGTAGTCCTCGATGTCGTTGACCGACAGCAGTGCGAGTGTGTCGATGGGGCCGTTGTCGGTGTTGAGCACCTTGCCGGTGGGACTGGGCGCGTTCGAACGGATCCCGCTGGGTCCGTTGGTCGCCGGCAGCCCCCCGACCAGAAACGGATCGTTGAGCATCGACAGCGCGCGTCCGTCGACGAAGGTCGTGCAGCCGGCCACCAGGAGTGCCGCCGCCGCCCACACGAGGGCCGACCTGAGCGCATGGCTTTTCATGACCAACCTCATCCCGACCGGCTACGACGCAGCATCAAGGAAACTCATCCTAGAGGCATCGACCATAACGGGCAGCAGGAATCGGGCGACCCAGCAAACGTCGACACGAACGCGGCAACCGATGCCGCTAGCGTTCCAGCGCCCGTGCGCAGTGGTCGAGGATGGCGCGGAAGGTCCAGCGGAACAGCGGCGACGTGACCGCCTCGGTCACCTTGCCGCCCCCGCTGGCCGGAACCGTGTAGGCGGTCTCCCAGTCGACGTGCGCGCCGTCGCCCGACGAAGTGATCGTCACGGTCCCGCCCTCGTGATTCGAGGCGGGTATCGAGCGGACGACGAGGTAGGAGTAGTTGTGCGGCGGCTCGTAGGCGGTGATCCGTTCGCGCAACCACACGCCCAGCCCCGTCACTTCGCGCACTGCCCCCACGCCTGGGCCCGACGAGCCGTCGGCCCAGCCGGCCCTGAGCAGCAACGGAGCGGTGGTCAGGTTGGCCGGGTCGGTCAGCCAATCGAAGACGCGTTGCGGCGCCGCCGCGACGGTGCGCTCTACGTGAATCTGGACCATGCGCTCCCCTGCCCTGCGATGCCGACGGGTGTCACCGACATGCTAAACGGTGGGCGGTCGCGGTTCAGGGCACCCGGGTGCGGTGCCTCTTGTTGTGCGGCGGCACGCCATTGACCCCGCCGATGGATTCCGCGTAGCTGCCGACGACGAACCCGACGCCAGAACCCATGACCGCCAACGCTTCCCGGTTGATGTTGTCGACGGTGTCACGAGGGCTCTGGAAGTTGGGATCGAACGCCACGCCGGCCTGACCACCCCATAACCGGGCCTGCACGGGGCTTTTCGGCTGCGCGGCGCCGGTGGTCATGCCGCCGACCGGCACGCCGGCCACCATGAACGGGTGGTAGTCGGCCCTGGTATCCAACGGCAGGTCGGCGGGACGCTTGCCGGCGAGGTTCAGATAACCGGCCAGCATGCGTTCGATGCCGGCCGATCCCTCGGGCACGTCCGCGGCCGAGACGTTGGGTGAGGGCGGGCCGGACTGATCGCCGTCGTCGGTGAAGAATCCCGCGTTCGGCGACCCCAGCATGGTGAAGTTCAGGTAGAGCGCGATGTCGTTGAGTTGGTCGCGGTCCATGCCGAACACGTAGTCCATGACGCCGTTGCGGCCGTCCTCGTCGGCTCCCCAGAACACGAACCGCACCGCGTTGGTGACCGGGGCGAGCGGGCCCAGTTGCAGCGCCGTCTCCAAAACGGCGGCCACC
>NZ_LZLL01000346.1:0-12194 GCF_001669335.1 Mycobacterium sp. 1245852.3
GCCCAGCCCGAAGATCTCGTCGATCTGCCCCACCTGGTGACGGCGTATTACTCGATCGCGCCCGACCCCGGTGACGTCGCCCAGCAGGTGGCGTTCGGCACGTCGGGCCATCGCGGCTCGGCACTGGGCGGCGCGTTCAACGAGGCGCATATCTTGGCGATCACGCAGGCCATCGTCGAATACCGCGCCGCGCACGGCGTGACGGGTCCGCTGTTCATCGGCCGGGACACGCACGGGCTTTCCGAGCCGGCCTGGGTGTCGGCGCTGGAGGTGCTGGCCGCCAATGAGGTGGTGGCCGTCGTCGACAGTAGGGACCGCTACACGCCCACGCCGGCGATCAGCCACGCCATCCTCACCTACAACCGGGGGCGCACCGACGCGCTGGCCGACGGGATCGTGGTCACGCCGTCGCACAACCCGCCCGCGGACGGCGGCTTCAAATACAACCCGCCCAACGGCGGACCGGCCGACACCGACGCCACCAACGCAATCGCCAAGCGCGCCAACGAGATCCTGCGCGACGGGTCGGGGGTCAAGCGCGTTCCGCTGGCCCGCGCGCTCCAGTCCGTGCAGCGCCACGACTACCTCGGCAACTATGTCGATGACCTGCCCAACGTGGTCGACCTCGATGCCATCCGCGACGCCGGGGTGCGCATCGGCGCCGATCCGCTGGGCGGGGCGAGCGTCGACTATTGGGGCGAGATCGCCCAGCGGCATCGCCTGGACCTGACCGTGGTCAATCCGCTGGTCGACGCGACCTGGCGGTTCATGACCCTCGACCACGACGGCAAGATCCGGATGGACTGCAGCTCGCCGGACGCGATGGCGAGCCTCATCGCCAACCGCGATCGGTATCAGATCGCCACCGGCAACGACGCGGACTCCGACCGCCATGGCATCGTCACGCCCGATGGGGGTCTGCTGAACCCGAACCACTACCTCGCGGTGGCCATCGAATACCTCTACACCCGCCGGCCGTCGTGGCCGGGCGGTATCGCCGTCGGCAAGACCGCCGTCAGTTCGTCCATGATCGACCGGGTGGTCGCCGGCCTCGGCCGCAAGCTGATCGAGGTGCCGGTCGGATTCAAGTGGTTCGTCGACGGCCTGATCGAGGGGACCATCGGCTTCGGCGGCGAGGAGTCGGCCGGGGCGTCGTTCCTGCGGCGGGACGGCTCGGTGTGGACCACCGACAAGGACGGCATCATCCTGGCGCTGCTGGCGTCCGAGATATTCGCCGTCACCGGGCTGAGTCCGTCGCAGCGCTACCAGCAGCTGGCCGGCGAGTACGGCACGCCCTACTACGCGCGCGTCGACGCGCCCGCCGATCGCGAGCAGAAGGCGCGTCTGTCGAAGCTCTCCGCCGACCAGGTGACCGCGACCGAATTGGCGGGGGAGCCGATCACCGCGAAGCTGACCGCGGCGCCCGGCAATGGCGCACCACTGGGCGGATTGAAGGTGACGACGGCCAATGCGTGGTTTGCCGCGCGCCCGTCGGGCACCGAGGACGTGTACAAGATTTACGCGGAATCCTTCAAGGGGCCGCAGCATTTGGCCCAGGTGCAGGAAACCGCGCGCGAGGTGGTTAATAAAGTCATTGGGTGACCTTTTCCCTCCGTCTTGCCCGCCCGGGGGGACGTGCATCCCGTTCTAGCCGGCTGCCGCGCGAAGTCTGGATCCTGAGCTGGGCGAATATCATGATCGCCCTGGGCTACGGCGTGATCTCGCCGGCGCTGCCGACCTTTGCGCGCACGTTCGGGGTGAGCATCAAGGCGGTGACTTTCTTGGTCACCGTCTTTTCATTGAGCAGGTTGTGTTTCGCGCCGATCAGTGGACTGCTCACCGAACGCTTGGGCGAGCGGCGGATCTACATCGGCGGTTTGCTGATCGTGGCGGTGTCCACCGCCGCGTGTGCCTTTTCCCAGGCCTACTGGCAGTTAATGCTTTGCCGGGTTTTCAGCGGCATCGGGTCGACGATGTTTTACGTCTCGGCGCTAGGGCTGATGATCCACATCAGCCCTCCCGATGCGCGCGGCCGGATCGCCGGGCTGTTCACCACCTCGTTCATGGTGGGCGCGGTCGGCGGCCCGGCGGTGGGCGGCCTGGCGGCGGGTTGGGGGTTGACCGCTCCGTTCGTGGTCTACGGCGTCGCCATGCTGGCCGTCGCGGTGGTGCTGTTCTACAGCCTGCGGAACTCGGCGCTGGCTGCGCCGCCACCCCCGACGCGATCCACGGTGACGCTGCGCGAGGCGCTGCGGGTGCGCGCGTACCGCTCGGCGTTGCTGTCGAATTTCGCGACCGGCTGGTCCGCGTTCGGCCTACGGGTCGCGCTGGTGCCGCTGTTCATCTCCGATGTGATGGGCCGGGGCATCGGCATCATCGGCGTGGTGCTCGCGGCGTTCGCGGGTGGAAACGCGCTGGCGGTCATCCCCAGCGGCTACCTGTCGGACCGGATGGGGCGGCGCACTCTGTTGATCATCGGGCTGGTGACGTCCGGGGCGGCGACCGTCTGGTTGGGTTTCGTCTCGTCGTTGCCGGTGTTCATGGTGGCGGCGGGCGTGGTCGGGGCGATGACGGGGATCTACATGTCACCGCTGCAGGCCGCCGTCGCCGACATCCTGGGCAACGAGGCGCGGGCGGGCCTGCCGGTGGCGACGGTGCAGATGATGTCGGACCTGGGCGCGATTGTCGGGTCGATGGCGGTCGGTTGGGCCGCCGAGCAGTTCAGCTACATGTGGGGTTTCGTCATCAGCGGGATCGTCCTGCTGATCGCCGCCATTGGCTGGGTGGTGGCGCCGGAGACCCGGACTGCGGCGGATCTCGAGGCCGATCTGCTGGCCTCCGAGGCGGACGTGGAGCCGGTCTAGCAGCAACTTTGATGGACGGTTACCGGTGGTGTAGCTTCGATGGGCACGACTTCTCGGGGCTATGGCGCAGCTGGTAGCGCACCACACTGGCAGTGTGGGGGTCAGGGGTTCGAGTCCCCTTAGCTCCACGAGGAAATCCGCAGTTCAGAGCGGAATAGTCCCCTGACGCAGAAGCCACGTCAAGGCGGCCGTCAAGATTGAGGCGCTAGTATGCGCCCATGGCGTCGATTCGGCAGCGTGTGCGGAAGGACGGATCGCCGTACTGGTCAGTGCTCTACGTCCTCGACGGCCGACAAACCAGCTCATCGTTCAACGACCCCCAGGAAGCGGTCGACTTTCAGACGCTGGCCAATAAGACGAGCCCAGCCAAGGCGCTGGAGGTGTGGGCCGCCAAGGGCACCGTGCGCAATGTGCAGACCCTGGCCAGTTGGTGTCTGCACCACGTCGACCATCTGACCGGGGTTAACGACGGCACTCGGGCCAAGTATCGCAGTTACATCGCCAATGACATCGCCCCCAGCAAGATCGGTTCGCTGCCCTTGACTGCCTTGACCAATGCCGACGTAGCGGCGTGGCTAAACACCTTGACCGGCTCGGCCAAGACGGCGGCGAACAAGCATGGCTTCCTGGCCGGTGCACTCAACGCGGCCGTGCGAGCTCGGCGCATCCAGAACAATCCCTGCGACGGCAACCGACTGCGTCGGGATGAACCTGCGGAGATGGTCTTTTTGACCCACGCCGAGTTCGCCATCCTGCTGGCTGAGGTGACCCAGCCATGGCGGCCGCTGGTGGAGTTCCTGGCCGCGACCGGCTGCCGGTGGGGCGAAGCCAGCGCGCTCCGGCCTGCCGACGTTGACCTAGGTGAGGGCACTGTGCGCATCCAGCGCGCTTGGCGCTACGTCTCCGGCGAAGGCTACCAATTGGGCCCCCCTAAGACTCGGCGCTCGACTCGAACCGTCGACGTGGCACCTGCCACCCTGGGCAAGCTGGATCTTTCCGGGGAGTGGGTGTTCACCAACTCTGGGCGAGGTCGCCGTGGCGACACTGGGCCGGTCCGGGCGCACAATTTCCATCCGAACGTCTGGGTGCCGGCTGTAGCTCGGGCCAAGGATAAGGACTTGACCAAGTCGCCCCGGGTGCACGACCTCAGGCACTCCAACGCCTCGTGGTTGATCCAGGGCGGTGTCCCGCTGCCGGTGATCCAACGGCATCTCGGCCACGAAAGCATCCAGACCACGGTAGACAGGTACGGGCACCTAGACCGGAGGTCGTCGCGGGTGGTCGCCGATGTCGTCGGAAAGGCCCTCAAGACGGCGATGGAGGCGAGGGACTGACTGGCGGGTCGTCCGAACTGCTGATTGTAATTTCTCTATAGTGCGCTATAGCCCAAATGCAATCGGGCGCAGTCGATTTCAGTTGCGCTGATCGGTAACGAGCCGTAAGATCGAGCGCGCAGAGGCCACCGAATGCAGAAACTCACGTCATCCTCAACCTTTTGGCCAAAGCACACACTCAGGTGCGCGTCGGAAGCGCATGAACCCGGTAACCGGCAAGTGGAGTCCAGGGTCGGTACCAATGTGGTTGATCCGAACTCCCCTGGCTTTACTGACCGCCGGTCGACAGTCGGACCTTCGCCTTCCATTGGAGCGCACCTGTGCCTACTGAACCCATATCGCAATCCCCACTGATCTTCGACATCGCAGCGGCAGCCTCGTTGATCGGTTCGAGCCAGCGATGGCTGGCTGATCAGCTTCGTGCTGGCCGGTTCCCAGGCCGGAAGGTAGCGCGGCGCTGGTACCTGACCGCCGAGGATTTGGACGAGATCCTGCGTCTATGCGCCGTCGCCCCAGCCCGCGCACGCACTACGGAAGCCAATCCTGCAGCGGGCCAAGTCAGTTCGATGACGAGGACTACGGCTCGTCGCATGCGCGAGGGTGATCGGTCATGACCGGATCAATGACACTCAATGGCAACGACGCTCCGTCGGTGGAACCAACGGGGAATACCGGCAGCCGAAACGAACCAGGGCAAGTGGCAAATGGCCGCGGAGGTCGTGTTGGCAGTACTGCGGATTGGCGCGAGATCGTCGAGTTCGTGCGACACCTGATGGATCTCGGTGTCGGTATCTGGGTAGCTCCGGCCGGCGGAAGGGAGTTCATCCGCCCGAAGGGCTGGCAGTCACTAACTTCCGACGGGAACGATGAACGGCTGCGGAGTTTCGAGCTCGGTAAGGCGCTGTGCGCCAACATGGGCGGGGTGATTGCGGCGGTTGACGTTGATCCACGTAACAGCGGCGATGCGGAAGCGGTCAGGACGCTGTTGGCGGAATTGGAAGTGCGTGTCTTCGCCGAAGTCACCTCGCCCTCGGGTGGGAAGCACTTCTATATTGCCGGGCACGAAGCACTGCCAACCGTGCACGGAAGCAAGCTTGCAGGCTTCCCCGGTGTGGATATTCAGTCGCACGGGACAAATATGTTCCTCCCGGGCACGTGGCGCGGAAAGTACGGCGGCAAAGGCTACGCGGTCGAATTTGACGACCTCCCCGCCCTGGCCAGCGGCGGTGATCCTGGCGGGGCAGAAAATTTCGTTCAATGGGTGGCGAAAAGCCTTGCGGCGCACGCCAAACAGAGTGCCAAGCAGCCGCGGACTCGCGGCAAGTCCGACTTCGAGTTCGAGCTGGCAAAACCATGGAGCGGTGCACCACCCAATGCTCGCCAACAGGCCTATCTGGCAAAGGTGCTCGAAGAGAACGCGAATGAGGTCGCCCACGCACGGCCAGGGGGGCGCAACGAAGCTCTCTACCGCGCAGCGCTGAAATGTGCATCATTCGTGGCCGGAGCGGGGATGGATCAGCAATTGGTGGTCGGGCGGCTGCGTGTCGCTGCCTCGAACTGTGGCTTGGCGGAGGATGACGGAGAGCGAGCGGTGCTCGCCACAATCAAGTCGGCGTTTCGTGTCGGCCTTTCGATGCCGAGGGCGGTCCCGGACGGACAGTCTGAAGTCAACGGCGTTCGCCGGCGTGAGATCGAATGGATTCCGCTGGAAAGCATCAATGATGCGGCCCCGCGATGGGGTTGGACTTATGGTGGCCATGGTCGCATGCAGGCTGCAGCGCTGACTCTCTTCGGGGGTCGACCCGGAACTGGAAAGTCAACTGCTGCTCGTTATTTCGCCGCTCGCGTCAGCAGGGGGGAGCTTGAAGGATGTTGGGAAGGCGTACCCAACAACGTGGCCTACATCGCCGCCGAGGAGTCTGCCACCTACGTCCTGAAACCCGCACTGCGTGCGGCGGGAGCCGACATGAGCCGGATCTTCATGCCGAGGGTGAAGGCCGCTGGAGGCCAGTATGTGTCCCTCCTGGCCAGCGATGACGAGCGCGAGATGACGAAGTACCTGATCAAGGCAGGAGTGAGGATGCTCGTCGTCGATCCCGTGATGGCCACCCTTGGTCGCAAGGTCGACATCTACCGCTCCAACGAATTGCGGGAAGCCCTGGATCCCTGGGTGAGGATCGCCGAAGCGATCGACGGGGTCGTCATCGGCATCGTCCATTTTGTCAAGGGCAGCACAGGTGATCTAGTCGCCAGCATCAATGGGTCTTCGGCGTTCGGTGAGGTGGCGCGGTGCGTGTTCGGGTTTGCCAAGGAGGACTCAACGTCAGGGGAGGCGTTACGAGTCATGACCCAGGGTAAGAACGCTTGCGGTCGGGAAGACCTGTCGCTTCGAGTACACAATTGAGAGCAGGACCGTGACGGTCTCGGACGGCGCCGAGGTGCCAGTCGGCACGTTCGTCCTTGGCGACGAGACTGATGTCAGCGCCAGTGACCTACTGAAGCCTCGCAAAGGACCACGCCCGTTGAGTCCGCCGACGCAACTCGTCCTCGACTACGTCTGCAGCCAGGAGGGCCCGGTTACCCCAATGGAGGTGTTTCACGCGGGGCTTGCCAAGGACAACAAGCTGGCCGGGCAGATCCTGAACCGGCTTTTCAGACGAGGCCTGATCCTCAACCCCCGGCAGGGCGAGTATCAGCGGCTCCCCGTTGCCTCATCAGCAGACGAGCAGTTGGCGTCGTTGCTTGTGGCTGAGGAAATGAAGAAATGAAGAAATACGCACGCGAACTGGAGATATGTGAATCTATGAGGATTTCCATTTCTTCACTTCATCACTTGAATGCGTGAGAAAAACTCACCACACGACACACAAGATGCTCGGGCGCGGGAGCCGCGCCCAGGTCGTCGATTGTTCAAACCTGTCTCGATCCGTCCGGCCTATATGGAGACGATGGAATGAAGATCTCGGGTGGCCGTATACGCGATGGCCGTTTCGAGCGCGTTGAGCCACGCTGCCACATCTGTCGTGAGGAAAAGGTGCGCGTCCGGGTCAATGAGCTGCTGGACTGGCACGGGGTTCCTGTAGCCGCGGGCCGCGGTGGCCGGGTAAGTGCCGTCAGTTACGCAGACATCGTGCAAGTGGTGAACGAAGGTCGTAAGGAGACGGACTTGATCACTCTCGCCAGTCTGCGGGCTCATGCCAAGCGTCATTACGACTTTGCCGGGATTGCGGCGTATTGGGCAGCTCAGATGGATGAGCAGTTGACGAGTTTCTTGGATGGACTGCGGGGACCGAAACCAACCTATTGAGCACCTATAGCAGGAAACACCAAGTATGCGGTTCGGCTTGCTCAGCCGACGTTCACTATAAGCCGCCTATAGGCGACCTCACGGTGGCGGACGTGCCGACGAGGTGCGCATGTTTGGGTGGGCAAATCGTTAACGCGGCCCCCGTATTGCCAAGTCCAGCCCATGGCCGTGAAAGGTTAGAGGCTTCATTTCGCAGTCAATTGGTTGGTGATGTCGAGGCCTGCACCGGGGTCGTGGTGGTGGTCATTGGGGTCGCGACATTCCCCGTACAGGAGAATTTGTCCCCGGCTGTGGTCGGACGGTATGTAGCCCAAGTTGGCGGTGACACCGTCTTTATTGAGGGTTGTGCCGTGGAGGTGCTGTCCTGGCGGAGCGCCACTGTTCCAGCCGTTTGCACGCATCGCGTCGCGGATGTGCTGGAAGTAGGTGTCGGGGTCGCCTTGCAGCAGAAACCCAATGGTGACCCTGCCTTGATAAGGGGGATCGCCTTGGTCGTTGCAGGAGGCGAAGGAGAATCCGCCGTCCACGCCTTGCAAGTTGGCGACGGCCACAATCTGTTTGGCTGGTTCGATGACCTGGGCCATGGTCTGGTCGTCGGTAACCGGGTGGGCAGAATCATCGAACGGATTTGTCGATGGGCCCGACGAATGCGGTTTGTTCATCACCAGGGCACACCCTCCCAGCAGCATAACGATGATCGCCAGGGCACCAAGCCCCGTCTTTTGTGCCCGCCCTTTCGGCGGCTCAGTGGTGGTGTTCGGCATCGAAGTAATGATCGCTGGTAACTGATCCTGGCGAGCGGTCCCACTCCGGGTCGACAAAAGCTGGCGTCTGCGGGCCCACGTTAACCGGACCTAGGCCGGGGACGTTGACTTGAAGCGGGTAATGCCGGTGCGCGGCCGTCATGCCGTCGGCTTGCAGGGCGTCGCCATGTCCAGAGGTGATGTCGGCCATGCTGTGTAGGGCCTCCCCGCCGAGGTTGTAGTACTGCGAGTGGTCGTGACGGGCGTTGATGCCGTCCGAGCCGGGTACTTCGGCGCGGAAGCGCACCGATCCAAATCCGTCGGCGGCTGGATCAACGCCAAGGCCCGGATCGGTTCCCCGCCACTGCCCAACAACATCTCCTCCAAATATCGATTTGCTCAGTCCATTACTTTCGCCGATCAAACTGATCGGATCCGTGGAAGCCGCGCCGACGAAAACGTGCCCACCATCGAGGTGGAAATCTGCTGCGCTGTGGGCCATGTCGGTTCCCGGGCAGCCGATGAGCACCGCATCGTTAGCGTGCATGCCGTGCATGGCGAAGGCGTCTGCAACGGTCGTCGATCCGTACGAATGACCGAGGACGGTGACGTGCTGACCGCCGCCAAGGTGTGTGGTCCATAGGCCGTTGACATCTTGGGCCAGCGCCTCGCTGCCGGTTCGGGCCAGCATCGGCGTGGAGATCCGTAGGTCTTTGAAGTCGTTAGGGGCGTCGTAGCCCATCCAGGCAATCACCGCCGTCGGGTTGTGTGGGTCGGCGGCGTTGGCTTGCCCGTACAGGTTTAGCGCGTCGTTGTGTCCCTCATGCAGCCAGCCGCCCTTCACACTGCTGCTGGTGCCCGGCACGATTACAGCGGTGTTCTTCGCTGTGTCGGGATTTCCGATGCAGACCGCAGCGCGCCCCTTGCCTCCGAACGCCGTTGGGTCATAAGCGAACAGATATACCGGGTTGTGGCCGTGGTCGGAGTCATGATCAAGACCTTGCTTGGTCTCGTCAGCGTTGTGGTAACGCGTGATGTCGGTGGCCGACAGTCCATATTTGCCGGGGTCGCGAAGCACATCGTCGACCGATACCCCGCTGCGGCTGGCGATGTCACGCACCCGGTTGAGGTCCTGGTTCATCACCGAAATGTTGGCGTCACTGCGGGCGAGGACCGGGACACCGTTGAGGTTGCCGACCTGATCAGGATGTTCGGCGATGAACCGCTGGCGCTGTTCGGGCGTCAGTGACGTCCACCAGCGGTGCACGTCCTCTGGGCTGGTGTTGGATGGCGGTATCTGGGGGTCGGCGTCGGCTGGCTCCAGGCCCTCGGGGTTGAAGCCCTCGGTACGCAAATTGCCCAGAGCCTTCTCCAATGTGGCCGAGTAGCCGTTACGTATGGAGTTGAGCTGATTCAAAGCGTCCCGCGTGTCGTCGACGGCGTCCGCTTTGGCATCGTTGATCAGCGACTGCAGCTCATTCCTGGATTTCGCATCGAGCGCGGGGTCTTGCAGGTCTTGGGTCGCCGCGCCGATGATCTTATCGAGCAGCTGTAACTGACGTTCCAACGTGGCGATCTCTTGGGCTCCGGCCTTTTGCGCCTCGGCAAGGGCGGCGGCGATGTTTTCCAAGTCAGCGCCGATCTTGGGTAGCTGCAGGGACTGCGCGCCAAGCGATTTGACGGTGCGTTGTACTTCGGCGGAGTCGTTGATCGGGTGATCGCCATTCTGGTGGTTCCAGGCCGCATCGAAGCGGTTGCGGGCTTGCTCGAAGGTCTCGTTGGCCTCCGCCGTGCATCGTCCTGCGGCGTGAAAGGCCTCGGCCAAGCGAGAAATCTGAAACGGGCTGCCGGCCTGCAAACTCTGGTTGACCGCCCACGGATCACCACCGGCTGCCGCGATCAGCTCTCCCTGGCTCAGGTATACGAGCTGCATCGCGCCGCCCGTAGCCTCGCACCCTTGCGGTCATCCATGCCGCGAAGGTTACTACCGCCGACTGGCTGCATGGACGATGTCAGGTGAGATTGCGATGGTGCTGCCGGCCACCGCCACCCGCTCCTCTAGCAACTGGTCGATCAACTCGGTGCTCGGGGTGCGCCGACTCAATTCCCGGGCTGCCCGCCATGCTGCTGTTACCAGTCGAAGCTCTCTGTCGATTACATCGAGGTCGCGCACGCACGTGAGCCTATGTCTGCCACCCCGCTTAAGCACTTCACCGGCTGATGCTGCTCACCACAGCAATGGCTGGCATGGACCTGCAGGTCGGCCCGCTACACAGTTGACGTGTCCCTGTAAGTAGGCGACCCCTGCCTGAGGCTTCTCTCCCAGATTGGCGTCGTGGCCCGTTAGCCATTACTCGGCAACATGTCGGTTGCGGTTGCTACGGTGCGCCACAGCAGAAGCTTGGTCACGTTGGCGGAGGAGAATCGGCATGAGCGTGGAACGCGGCTACCCGGAATGGCGGCAGTCATGGCCGGAGTTGATCGTCCGAACTCAGACGGACCATGCCGTTGATTTTCTTCAGCGGTATTACGCCGTAGACGGGGATACCCCGCGCTTCACCGGGTCGCGTTTCGAGTCGATGGCTGCTCTTAACGATGATCCGAACACACTTGGGCCCGAAGATTTTTTGGCTGTCTCCATGCTGAGCGTGAGCGTGCCGGCCACCGCGGCCATACGCCTGTTAGGCCCGGATGCCACACGCGTGAGCGAATTACTAAGTCAGATCCCGGTCGATGTGGACATCGTCGATGCTGATTCCCAGATATTCTGTGCGGAATCTCCGCTCGGCCGCCTGTGGGACTTGCTCAGGCAAAGTCGCGATGGCCTCGGACCGACCACGACAAGCAAGCTGCTGGCGGCGAAACGCCCACGCCTGGTGCCAATCTGGGACAGCTTTGTCGAGCAGGCTACCGGCCTTGGCCCCCTTGGCAGCTGGTGGAGGTTCCAATACGTCCTCAATGACGACCAGCGATGTGTTTGGGACTGGCTGGGCGGAGTTCGCCAACTCGCAACCAACGTGCCCGACTCCGTCTCCGAATTACGCATCCTGGACGTTCTGCTCTGGATGTCGGTGGAGGGCAAACCTCAGCCGACATAAGCCCGACCTGGAAGGCGTTATGCGCCTCAAAACTACCGCTTGAGCTAATTGTCGGTGTCGATGCCTAACTTTGTGGGTGTGCAATCTGACGACGTTGTTGACCCAGCTGATGCCGCACTCGATCGGATGTTGGGCCTCATGGCCGACAACACCGAAGATGAAGAACGGCGCGAGAGGATTCTCGATCTCATGTTGACTTTGCCGCCAATCATCGAATGGCCGCAGGAGGCAATCGAGATGTGGCGCAATGTCTATGAATACTGTCGGAGCCTCCGCCGCGACCTTGAGCAGCGAAACCTTGAGCAGATGTACAACGCCGACGGTGATTAGCCCGTCGGCCTGAACGCATGTCGAAGCCACCTCTAGACAGTGTGTTGCGATTGCAATCGTGTGTCGAGTATGCACGTGTGATGTCGGGCAGCGACCCGAGCTTTGCGGTCAGGCGCGAGATGTCAGACCGTCCTGACACACTCGTCGCGTGCCCGCACACTCGCTGCTAGAACTAACCCTGTTTGTCACGGACGTCGACGAGTCCGCGGCGTTCTACAGCGCTATAGGCATCCCGCTATTCGACGACGACCAGCCAGGCCGGCCACCGTTAGTCGACGGTCTGATCGGCGGATCTGGTGCTGGTTTCCAACTCGTTCCTGCGGGGGACAGGTCAATCACCAGAGTGCAGCTCGGATTTCGCGTAACCGATGTCGCCGAAGTCGCAACGGCCCTCACCCGCCTTGGAGTTGGATACGAGATCCCCGGTGTTAGGCGGCTCCGCACTACTGATCCAGACGGTAACCGGGTGCATCTGACAGATGTAATCCGTTGACTCGCACCGGAAGTGGGTCCGCACA
>NZ_LZLL01000347.1:0-1089 GCF_001669335.1 Mycobacterium sp. 1245852.3
ATCGGCGGTCAGGTCCACAGCAGCCACCGCCCGAGCCTAGCGCCCGGCCTCATCCGGCACTTGCGCCGCGGCGGGCCGCCATATTCCGCGAGACTGAATCTACGCACACCCGTCTCGGCGTGTCGCGTACGTAGGTTCAGTGTCGCGGTCTCGCTCGTTGATGCCGAGACGGGCCCCGACCCGGCGACCCGCTCAGCTCTTGGGCCCGCCGCGGAATCGGCTGCCGATCCGGATGCCGGGCAACAGCAGGCTGCGCGGCGCGAACCGGCCGCCGGTGCTGACCACCTTGGGCACCACCCCGGGCACCACCGTGCGACGGCCGGACAGCATGCCGACGATGGCCGCCTCGGCAACGTCGCGCGGCGCGACCTGCGCGATGGGGATGCTGAACCGCTCGGCGTTGGCGATCTCGGCCCACTCGGTCGGCACCGGTCCCGGGCACAGGCAGGTCACCGACACGCCCGTGCCGTGCAACTCCTCGTGCACCGCCTCGGAGAACGTCTGCACGAAGGCCTTGGTGGCCGAGTACACCGCCATGTAGGGAACCGGCTGGAACCCGGCGATCGACGCGATGTTCATCACCGCGCCCGCCCCGCGGGAAACCATGCCCGGCAGCGTCGCGTGGGTGAGCTCCATCAGCGCCAGCGCGTTCAGCGTCACCTCTTCGCTCTCGCGCTCCAGCGGCAACTCGTGAAACACCCCGCTGGTGCCGAAACCGGCGCTGTTGCACAGGCCGGCGATCGGCTCGGTGCGCAGCCGGCCCGCCAGTTTGGCGCGGGCCTTGCTGTCGCTGAGATCCAGCGGCAGCACCTCGACGGCCACGGAGTACTCCTGGCCCACCTCATTGGCCAGTTCGTCGAGGCGCTCGCGCCGGCGCGCGACCAGCAGCAGCGGGAAGCCGCGACGGGCCAACCCGCGGGCCAGTTCGGCGCCGATACCCGACGAGGCGCCGGTGATGACAACGGTGGTCTGCAGGTCAGGTTTTGGAAGGCTCATGGTCTCACCAATGTATCCCGCGGGTCGCCCGCACGAAGTTCTCGCTGCGCTTATCGAATTCCGTTGCGTCGCTCGATGATTCATCTCCCTTGG
>NZ_LZLL01000348.1:0-1056 GCF_001669335.1 Mycobacterium sp. 1245852.3
GCCAGCACCGGCTCAGGCACGTCGGGGTCGGTGAACACCAGGGCGGCGTTCGCCAGCACCGTGGCGGCCCGGGTCGTCAGCAATCCCGGGTCACCCGGGCCGGAGCCCACGTACGTGATGCGGCCGGGTGTCGGCTTACGCCCTCGCGTCGTCATTGTCGCTCCCACGTAACTCGCTTCTAATTTCCTCGCGTCGGGTCTTGCCGCGCGCCGCTCATCAGCTCTCGGGCGCCCAGCTCGAACAGCTCCGCGGCCACCGAGAGCCCAAGCTCTCGTGCCCGACCGGGACTGCCGATACCGGACGCGCGGATCACATCAGACCCGTCCAGCGCCGCCACACAACCGCGCAGCGACAGCTCTTCGAAGATCCGGCCTTCCTCATCGATGGACTCGACCACTTCGGCGATCGCGCCCACCGGTGCGGAGCAACCGGCCTCCAGTTCGGCCAGCAGGGTTCGCTCCGCAGTGACCGACGCCCTCGTGTCGGCGTCGTCCAGTTCCGCCAGCACCGCCGCTAACCGGCTATCGCCGGCACGGCATTCGACGGCGAGCGCGCCCTGAGCCGGTGCTGGCAACATCTGCACCGGCTCTAGCGTCTCGGTGACGTCGTCGAGGCGACCGATCCGGGCCAGTCCCGCCCGGGCTACCACGATCGCGTCGAGATCACCACTGCTTACCCTGTTCAACCTGGTATCTAGGTTGCCTCGTAGGGGGCGGATTTCCAAACCGAGACCCAATGCTCTAAGCTGCGCGGCCCGCCGCGGCGAGGAGGTGCCCACCAGCGAACCGGCCGGCAACTCCGCGAGCACCAGCCCGTCGCGCGCTACCACCGCATCGCGCGGGTCGTTGCGCACCGGTATGGCCGCCAGAGCAAACCTCGGATCCTCGGCGGTGGGCAGGTCCTTGTGGGAGTGCACGGCGGCGTCGACACGGCCCTCTTCCATGGCCTCGCGCAGGGCGGTGGTGAACACACCGACCCCGAGGTCTTCGATGGGCGCCGACGACCGGTCCCCGGCGGTGGTGATGGTCACCAGCTCCGCCGGGTGTCCCAGCGCGA
>NZ_LZLL01000349.1:0-11552 GCF_001669335.1 Mycobacterium sp. 1245852.3
TCGACGGCAGCCGTCCGCCCGGGAAGATCTCGGTGACAATGAATTTGATGAACCGGGCGAACGTGAACGAGATCGGCATGCCGCGCTCGACCATCTCCGTCGGGTGCAGCCCGGTGATGGTGTGCAGCAGCATGATCCCGTCGTCGGGCAGCAGGTCGTGCGCCAGAGTGAAGAACGCGTCGTAGCGTTCGTGCCCGAAGTGCTCGAAGGCGCCGATCTCGTTCACGTTCGCCCGGTTCATCAAATTCATTGTCACCGAGATCTTCCCGGGCGGACGGCTGCCGTCGATCCCGATGGTGCAGGAGCGCGCCACCGCGAACGGCTTCACGGTGACCCGCGTGCAGTCGTTGCAGCCGCACTATGCCAAGACGCTCGACATCTGGGCCGCCGGGCTTGAGTCGCACAAGGACGAGGCCATCGCGCTGCAGTCCGAGGAGGTCTACGAGCGGTACATGAAGTACCTGACCGGTTGCGCCGACGCGTTCCGCGTCGGCTACATCGACGTCAACCAGTTCACGCTGCAGAAGTGACTACCAGTGCACGCCGGGCACCAGGCGGACCAGCCGCTTGACCGGACGCGGTGTGCGGATGCTGCGGGTGACGGCGCGCACCGGCCGGCTGGGCTTGCGCCGCGGGCCGCGCGCGGCGGGCGCCGGGGCCGGTTGGGCGGTCAGCCCGCGTGCCGCCGCCGAGTCGGGATAGCCCAGGTAGAGCTGGTGCAGGACCCGCCGCGACGTCCGCGGGGCGAAGTAGTTGCCGGCCTCGGCGAGCGTCCCCAGCGGGGTGTCGATGCGGGCCGGCTTTTCCACCAGCCCGCGCACCACCATCGCCGCCGCCCGCTCGGGGCTGATCGCCGGCACCGGGTTGAGCCGGTGCGACGGCACGATCATGGGCGTGCGCACCAACGGCATATGGATGTTGGTGAAGGTGATGTGGTCCGACAGCACCTCCGAACCCACCACGTCGGAGAACGCGTCCAGCGCCGCCTTGGACGGCAGGTACGAGCTGTACTTGGGATTGCGGGCCTGCACACCGGCGCTCGACACGTTGACGACGTGGCCGAATCGGCGCTCGCGCCAATGGGGTAGCAGCGCCAGCACCATCCGGACCGCGCCGAAGTAGTTGACCGCCATCACCCGCTCGTAGTCGTGTAGCCGGTCGGTCGAATTGACCACCGAGCGGCGGATGGACCGGCCGGCGTTGTTCACCAGGTAGTCGACGTGGTCGAACCGGCCCAGGATGTCCTTGACGGTGTGTTCCACCGACGCCGAATCGGTGACATCACACGTAAAGGCATGGGCGGCACCACCATTGGCGCGGATCTCGGCCACCAGCGAATCCAGCGCCGCGCCGTTGCGGGCCAGCGCGAACACGCTGGCGCCCCGCTCGGCGATCGCGATGGCCGCCGCCCGGCCGATGCCACTGGACGCGCCGGTGATGATGACGTGGCGACCCTGCAACGGTCCCCGCGGATCGTCGCGGCGCGCCCGATCCGGATCGAGGTGCTCCGCCCAGTGCCGCCACAGCTTGGGCGCGTAGCCGGCGAACTCGGGAACAGTTATCCCGGTGTCCCGCAACGCATCTCGTGTCTTCTCATTGACGAAGGTGGGCGCCAGGTCCACGACGTCGAGCACCTCGGCGGGGATGCCGAGCTGGGTGGCCGCCATGTTGCGCACCACCCGGGCGCGCCCGCGCACCTTGAGCACGGGGGCGGCCACCGCACGGGGCAGTGAACCGCGCAGCGGCGGCAGCCCGGCCGCCTTGGCCACGCCGCGGTAGATGCCACGCAGGCCGATGGTCTTCTCGGCGGTCAGGTGGAACGTCTGCTGATCGCGGCCGTCGGCGTGCATCAGCGCGACCAGCGCGTCGACGACGTAGTCCACCGGCACGAGGTTGGTGCGGCCGGTGTCGGGCAGCAGGATCGGGGTCAGCTTGGGTAGGACCGCCAACTTGGCCAGCACGCCGAAGAAGTAATACGGGCCGTCCACCTTGTCCATCTCGCCGGTGCGCGAATCGCCCACCACCACCGCGGGGCGGTAGATGCGATGACGCAGACCCGGCGCCGAGCGCACCAGCAGCTCGGCCTCGAACTTGGTCTGGTGATAGGGCGTCGGCAGCTGCTGGCCCACGTCGAAGTCGTCCTCGGTGTATTCGCCGGCGAAATCGCCCGCCACCGCGATCGACGACACGTGGTGCAACGTCGCGTCCAACCGCTGCGCCAGCGCGATCACCGCGCGGGTGCCCTCGACGTTGCTGGCCCGCTGTTCGGGTTCGCCGGCGGTGATGTCGTAGATCGCCGCACAGTGCACGACGTGATCGACCCGGCCCAGCTCGGCGAGCGCCTCGTCGCTCAGATCCAGTTCCGGCAGCGCACCGACCAGGGGTTTCACCCGTTCACCCCACGCCGCCGCGAGCCGCTCGAAACGGCCCAGCGACTGGCGTCGGACCAGCACCCACACCTGCGCCTCGGGCTCCGATTCCAGAAGGCGAGACACGACGCGGCGACCAATAAACCCGGTACCGCCGGTAACGACATACCGCATGAAGACATGGTGGCGGTGGCAGCCGCGCACGTCAACTGCCGATCTTGTGCGGTGGCGTTTAGCTGTGGAAGTCGCGAATCCCGTCCCAGTCGACCAGCGTCCAGCCGGTCATCGGGTTCCCGCTGATCACCACCCGTCCCGTGTTCGGAATCGGGTGGCTGTCCATCAGGCTGTCCTTGGCGTTCTGGGCGTTCAGCAGCGTCCACACCATGATCGAGTTCCGGTGCGAGAACACCACCGGGTTGCGGTGCCCGCTGTTGTAGATCTTGTTGATCGCCGCGGTGAACTGGTCGTTGAACTCCTTGCCGCTGACCGAGCCGGGGATGCTGTCGGACACGTCGCCGTTGATCCAGTTCGCCGGCGCCAGCATGTACGTCGACTTGGCCATCGACTCGGGTTTGCCGTTGAACCAGCCGGCGTCGATCTCCTGGATGCCGGGTAGCACCTCCACCTGTTTGCCGAGTTCGGCGGCCAGCGGAGCGGCGGTCTGCTGCGTCCGGATCATGGTGGAGGCGTAGACGGCGTCGTAGTCCTTGCGGCCGAGTTGGTGCGCGACCTGTTCGGCCTGTCCCTTGCCCTCCGGGGTCAGGCCGGGGCCCGGCACCCCGGTGTCGATGACGCCGCTGGCGTTGGCCTCGGACTGGGCGTGCCGGATGAACGTCACCGTGATGGACCGCGCCTGCGGTGAGCCGCCGCAGCCGGCGACGATCATCGTGGCGGTGAGCGCGGCGAGCGCGACGCCGGCCTTGCGGATCATGCTGCGCTTGGGCATGTCGATAGCCTGCCCTGTCGACGGCTCCGCTGGGAAGGGTTTGCGTTGCTTTGTTACCGCGCGGCCCCGGGGAGAGGGCCTTGATCATGCCCTCGTTTCGCCGGATGCCAGAGTGGACCCAGGATCCCTACCCAACGATCAGGAGACTTCCATGGCGATTGATCCGAGTGCCGTCGGCGCGGTCACCGAACCCATGCAGTTCGAATGGACCGATCGGGACACGCTGCTCTACGCGCTCGGCGTCGGCGCCGGGGTCGACGACCTGGCATTCACCACCGAGAACAGCCACGACATCGACCAGCAGGTGCTGCCGACCTACGCGGTGATCTGCTGCCCGGCCTTCGGCGCGGCGGGCCTGGTCGGAAAGTTCAACTGGGCCATGCTGTTACACGGATCGCAGAGCATCCGGCTGCACGCGCCGCTGCCGCCCGCCGGAAAACTCTCGGTGGTGTCGGAGGTCGCCGACATCCAGGACAAGGGTGAGGGTAAGAACGCGATCCTGGTGCTGCGCGGCCGGGGCACCGAACCGGATTCCGGGAAGTTGATCGCCGAGACGCTCACCACCTTGGTCATCCGGGGCGAGGGCGGCTTCGGCGGCATGCCGGGTCAGCGACCGATCGCACCCGAATTCCCCGACCGCGAGCCGGACGCCCGGATCGCGCTGCCCACCCGTGAGGACCAGGCGCTGATCTACCGGCTCTCCGGGGACCGCAACCCGCTGCACAGCGACCCGTGGTTCGCGCGCGAGCTGGCCGGCTTCCCCAAGCCGATCCTGCACGGGCTGTGCACCTACGGGGTGTCGGGTCGCGCGCTGGTCGCCGAGCTCGGCGGCGGCGTCGCGGCCAACATCACCTCGATCGCCTCGCGCTTCACCTCGCCGGTGTTCCCCGGCGAGACGCTGACCACGCTGATCTGGCGCACCGAGCCGGGCAAGGCGGTGTTCCGCACCGAGGCCTCCGGAACCGACGGTGCCGACGCGCGGGTGGTGCTCGACGACGGCGCGGTGGAATACGCCGCGCCCTGATGGGGGCGACCGCCGCTAGCCGCTGAGCTGATCGGCCAGCCGGTCGGTGAACTCGGCGGCCCGCGCGGGACTGTCGAGCGCGAACAGCGCGGCGGTGGCGCGGTCGCCGTCGTCGCCGTGCCGCACCAGGATCGGCACGCCGTCCGCGCGCACCGCGTCGAACGCGTCCTCGTCGGTGATGTCGTCGCCGAGGTAGACCGGCGTGAGCGCACCGGAGCCGGCCCGGTGCAGGTGATCGATCACCCAGCGCAGCGTTTTGCCCTTGTCCCAGTCCAGGTCTGGGCGCAGCTCGATCACCTCGCGGCCGGTGGTGACCCGAAGCCCGTCGCGGCGGCCAGCGGCGCGCACCGCCGCCAGCACCTCGCCGACGCGGTCGCGGGCGGCGTTGCGGTAGTGCGCGGCGACCCCGAATCGCTTGTGCTCCACCACGACGCCGGCGATCCCGCCCAGCTCGTCGCGCAGCCGCCCGGCCGCCCCCTCGAGCACCGGGATGGCGGCGGCCGCGGCCTCGTTCTGGTGGTGGGCGCCGTCGGGGGCGGTCAGCTCGAAGCCGTGGCTGCCCGCATACCAGATGCCCGGCACGCCAACGCGTCTGGCCACGTCGGCCAGGTCGCGGCCGGACAGCACCGCGACCGGGCACCGCGCGGCCAGCTTCTCCAACGCCTCGGTGGCCCCGGCGACGGGCCGCGCCGCATCCGGGTCGTCGACGATGTCCGACAGCGTGCCGTCGAAGTCGAAGAACACGGCCGGGCGCCGGGAGGCCAGCCCATCGGCCAAGGCCCGCAACGCATCCGGCAGTTGCGACATCCGGCGGTCCCCGGTGCGCACGGTGACCTCGTCCAGGTCGGCGACCACCGCGTCGGCCCCGGCATCCTCCAGCGCGCCACGCCCGGCCGGGTCGAGGCCGATCACCAGCGCGAACCCGGCGGCGCGCGCGGCCTCGACGCCCGCGGCGTCCCCGGCGACCACCACGCAACGGCCGGGGCGCACCCGCAGCCGGTCGGCCGTCCGCGCCGGGCCGTCGGCGCTTACCGCGGCGCCCACCCCGATTTCGCGCAGTTGCGCGGCCAACGACGAGCCGAGCGCGCCGTCGGCGTCGAACAGCACCGCGTCATGGCGGCGCGGGTCGATGACGGCCCGCCCCAACTTGCCCATGACCAACCTTCTCACGGTGGCCGGCGCCCCCGGGGCCGGGTCAGGGCCGGGTCAGTGCCGGGCGCGCCCCGGCGCCGACGGATGCGTCGGCGGTACCGGGCGGGCGACCCGGCGCGGGGAACGCTTGCGGGTGAACAGCAGCACGGAATCGTCGCCGAGGGCCACCAGGCGCGCCATGCCCAGCTCGATGCCGGCGGCCAGCTGCTTGACGTCGAACGCGTCGCCGTGTTCGGCGGTGATCCCGAAGACCAGTTCGTCGCCGTAGCTCAGCACCGCGACGCCGGTGTGCAGCGCCGTGGCGGTCGGGGGGATCGGCAGCAGCCGTTCCAGCGTCTGGCCCATCACCCGAAGCCGGCGGCGCGGCCCGGGCACGTTGGTGGCCAGCGTGACGATGGCCCGCTGCGGCACGCGGGAGAGCAGCTGTAAGACATTGCTGCGCAACACCTTCGGCAGCAAGCCGAGCACCGACTCCGCGATGCCCAGGGGCTGGACGGCCTGCTTGGCCTGCCACCGGGTGTGCACGGTCTGCAACCGCCGCACCGGGTCGTCGTGTTCGACCGGCAGGTGCGAGAGCATGGCCGAGCGGACCGGCAGCGGCACCAGGGCGCGCAGCGAGTCGGCCCGCGGTTGTTCGCCGCGGCCGATCAGCGCCGTGCGGAATCCTTCGGTGATGGCGGCCAGCGCGACGTCGTTGGCGCTCACCCCGAACTTGCGGCAGACGCTGTCGACGTCGGCGATCGGCACCCGCACGGTGCTGTAGCGCCGCAGCGTGCTCACCGCGTCGGTGCGCACGACCGGCCACAGCGTGTCGATCAGGGCGCCGGTCAGGTTGCCGGTGGCCAACGAGGCGCGCCACAGCGCGTCCGCCCAGCCCGGTTTGGCGGATGTGGATGGCGAAACCTGCTTGCCCGCGGCATTGTTGGCGAAGGTGTCGGCGTCGGCGTCGTCGCAGAGCCTGCTGATCAGCCGGGCGGCCGGGTTGCCGTCGAGCAGCCCGTGATGGGTTTTCATCAGGATCGCCCATCGGTTGCCCGTCAGGCCCTCGATGATCCAGCACTCCCACGGTGGCCGGTCGGAATCCAGCGGCCGCTCCAGCGCGTAGGCGATGGCCCGGGACAGCTCAGCCTCGTCGCCCGGGCGGGGAATCGCCACCCGGCGCAAGTGGTGGGCCAGGTCGAAGTCCGGGCAGTCGATCCACTCCTGATTGCGCGGCTGGGCCCGCAGCAGCTGAGTGCATCGCGCGATGGGCTGGATACGTTCCGCCAGAAGGCTTTTGAGCCGCTCGTAATCGGGCGCGGTGCCGTCGACGATGGCGACCGCCCCGACCGCCAGGCTGGCGTGCTGATCCGGATCGTGGGCCTGCAGGAATGCCGTGTCCAGTGTCTGCGCCATGCTGCCCCCGGCCGTGTCCGCTTTTTTGAACTTGTACCAGTATCTGTGGAGCTCGTGATCCGCGGTAGTGCCCGCAGCGTTAAGACCTTGTTTAGGAGTTGACGATCGGTTTAACAACGGTTGTACTGGGCCGAGGTTAAATCGAACACCAGTTCGATATACTCGCATCCGTGGGCTGGTTCAACGGGCCGCCGAGCTGGGCGGAAATGGAGCGGGTGCTCGATAGCAAGCCGCGCCATGCCGGGGAGTCGGCGGGCCCGGAATCCGACGGCCCGCTGTCGCGCCGGCGCGCGACGTATCGGCCGCCGGATGACGGCCGGGCGTCCCGCTCGTCCGTCGCCTATGCCGAACTGCATGCGCATTCGGCGTTCAGCTTCTTGGACGGGGCGAGCACGCCCGAGGAACTGGTCGAGGAGGCGGCCCGGCTGGACCTGCGCGCCCTGGCGCTCACCGATCACGACGGCCTGTACGGGGCGGTGCGGTTCGCCGAAGCGGCGGCCGAGCTCGACATGCGCACCGTGTTCGGCGCCGAACTGTCGCTGGGCCCGGGCGCGCGCACCGAGGTGCCGGACCCGCCCGGCCCGCACCTGCTGGTGCTGGCCCGTGGTACGGAGGGTTACCGGAGGTTGTCGCGGCAACTGGCCGCGGCGCACCTGGCCGGCGGCGAGAAGGGCAAGCCCCGTTACGATTTCGACGCGCTGACCGAGGCCGCCGGCGGACACTGGCACATCCTGACGGGCTGTCGCAAAGGCCATGTGCGCCAAGCGCTTTCCGAGGGGGGCCCATCCGCGGCCGAGCGGGCGCTGGCCGACCTGGTGGACCGCTTCGGTGCGCACCGGGTCAGCATCGAGCTCACCCATCACGGTCAACCGCTCGACGACGAACGCAACGCCGCGCTGGCCGCGCTGGCCCCACGCTTCGGGGTGGGCGTCGTCGCCACCACCGGCGCGCATTTCGCGGGGCCGTCGCGGCGCCGGCTGGCCATGGCGATGGGCGCCATCCGGGCGCGGGAGTCCCTGGATTCGGCCGCCGGGTGGCTGGCCCCGCTGGGCGGTTCGCACCTGCGCTCCGGGGAGGAGATGGCCCGGCTGTTCGCGCAGGTGCCTTTTGGGGGCCCCGACGTGGTGACCGCGGCCGCCGAGCTGGGCGAGCAGTGCGCGTTCGGGCTGGCGCTCATCGCGCCGCAGCTGCCGCCGTTCGACGTGCCCGCCGGGCACACCGAGGACAGCTGGCTGCGGCAGCTGACCATGGCCGGGGCGCGCCGGCGCTATGGGTCGGCCGAGCAGGCGCCGCGCGCCTATGCCCAGATCGAGCACGAACTCAAAGTCATTGCCCACCTGACGTTTCCGGGTTACTTCCTGGTGGTGCACGACATCGCCCGGTTCTGCCGGGAGAACAACATCCTGTGCCAGGGGAGGGGATCGGCGGCCAACTCCGCGGTCTGTTACGCCCTCGGTGTCACCGCCGTCGACCCGGTGGCCAATGAGCTGCTGTTCGAGCGCTTCCTGTCGCCGGCCCGCGACGGGCCGCCCGACATCGACATGGACATCGAGTCCGACCAGCGCGAAAAGGTCATCCAGTACGTCTACGACAAATACGGCCGCGACTACGCCGCCCAGGTCGCCAACGTCATCACCTACCGGGGAAAGATCGCGGTGCGCGACATGGCCCGCGCCCTGGGCTTCTCGCAGGGCCAGCAGGACGCGTGGAGCAAGCAGATCAACCACTGGAACGGGCTCGCCGACGCACCCGATGTCGAGGGCATTCCCGAACCGGTGGTCGATCTGGCGAACCAGATCCGCAACCTGCCGCGGCACATGGGCATTCATTCCGGCGGCATGGTGATCTGCGACCGGCCGATCGCCGACGTGTGCCCGGTGGAGTGGGCGCGCATGGAGAACCGCAGCGTCCTGCAGTGGGACAAAGACGACTGTGCGGCAATCGGTTTGGTGAAGTTCGACCTGCTCGGGCTGGGGATGCTGTCGGCGCTGCACTATGCCATCGACCTGGTGGCCGAGCACAAGGGGATCGAGGTGGACCTGGCCCGCCTCGACCTCTCCGAGCCGGCGGTATACGAGATGCTGGCCCGCGCCGATTCCGTCGGCGTGTTCCAGGTGGAGTCACGCGCGCAGATGGCCACCCTGCCGCGGCTGAAGCCGCGGGTGTTCTACGACCTGGTGGTGGAGGTCGCGCTGATCCGTCCCGGCCCCATCCAGGGCGGGTCGGTGCATCCCTACATCCGGCGGCGCAACGGGGAGGCGCCGGTGGTCTACGACCACCCGTCCATGGAGCCGGCGCTGCGAAAGACGTTGGGAGTGCCGCTCTTTCAGGAGCAGCTGATGCAGCTCGCGGTCGACTGCGCGGGTTTCTCGGCCGCCGAGGCCGATCAGTTGCGCCGCGCCATGGGGTCCAAGCGCTCGACCGAACGCATGCGACGGCTGCGCGGCCGATTCTACGAGGGCATGCGCGCGCTGCACGGCGCCAGCGACGAGGTGATCGACCGCACCTACGAAAAGCTGGAGGCCTTCGCCAATTTCGGCTTCCCGGAAAGCCATGCGCTGAGCTTCGCGTCGCTGGTCTTCTACTCGTCGTGGTTCAAGCTGCACCACCCGGCGGCGTTCTGCGCGGCGCTGCTGCGCGCCCAGCCGATGGGGTTCTACTCGCCGCAGTCGCTGGTGGCCGATGCGCGCCGGCACGGCGTGACGGTGCACGGCGCGTGCGTCAACGCCAGCCTGGCGCACGCCACGCTGGAGAACGCCGGAACCGAGGTGCGGTTGGGGCTGGGCGCGGTCCGCCATATCGGCGACGACCTGGCCGAGCGGCTGGTCGAGGAGCGAAAAGCCAACGGCCCGTTCGCTTCCCTGCTGGACCTGACGGCACGGCTGCAGTTGAGCGTGCCGCAGACCGAGGCGCTGGCGACGGCCGGGGCTTTTGGTTGCTTCGGCATGTCCCGGCGCGAGGGGTTGTGGGCCGCCGGGGCGGCGGCCACCCAGCGGCCGGGCCGGTTGCCCGGGGTGGGATCGTCCTCGCACATCCCCGCGCTGCCCGGGATGAGCGAGCTGGAGCTGGCCGCCGCCGACGTGTGGGCCACCGGGGTCTCCCCGGACAGCTACCCGACGCAGTTCCTGCGGGCCGACCTGGACGCGATGGGGGTGGTGCCCGCCGAGAAGCTGGGCTCGGTGCCCGACGGCGACCGGGTGCTGATCGCCGGCGCGGTCACCCATCGGCAGCGGCCCGGCACGGCGCAGGGGGTCACGTTCATCAACCTCGAGGACGAGACCGGGATGGTCAACGTGCTCTGCGCGCCGTGGGTGTGGGCGCGGCATCGCAAGCTGGCGAACTCGGCGCCGGCGCTGCTGGTGCGCGGGCAGGTCCAGAACGCCAGCGGCGCGATCACCGTCGTCGCCGAGCGGCTGGGCCGCATCACCCTGGCGGTGGGGTCGAAGTCCCGCGACTTTCGCTAGGAATTACCCTCGCCATCGCTTGGAATCGGCTGTAAATGACCCGTTGCGTGGAATCGGCAGTAACGATTCACCGTTGCTTTCAACATGAGATTCAAGGCTGCGGGCCATGGCGCCGCGATACTGAGTTGTGCTGCAGCGCTTGTCTTTTCTGCCCCGGTCGCCGGCGCCGACCCGCCCGGGCCGGCCGACCCGCACCAGCCGGACATCACGAAGGGCTTCTGCCCGGGCGATCGATGGGGTTACGGCAAGTTGGCCGTCTGTGATGGCGACAAGTATCCCGACGGGTCGTATTGGCACCAGTGGATGAAAACCTGGTTGACCGGACCTCAGTTCTATTACGACTGCGTCAGCGGCGACGAGCCTCTTCCGGCGCCGCCACCGCCCGGCGGCTGCGACGGGGCGATTCCGCGCGATGCGCCGCCCCCACCCACAAACTGACCTCTCAGGACGACGACTAACCGCCCGGCGTCGTCCAGACCCGGCTCGGGGTAATCGCCAGCCGGGTGCTGAATGCATCCATCGACATGCCCTCGTTCGACTCCAATTGCTCGGCAAGCTCACGGTATTTCGCCCAGTACGGTTCGTCGTTCCGGCAATTGACGTCGGTGGCATCGATGGTGGCCGTCCCGCCGATGACGATGATGCCGCCACCGCTTCCGTCCGAATCAAGGTTGAGGCTGACTTGGGGGTGCGCCTTGACGTGGGCGACCTTGGCGGCCTGCGGCAACGTGTACACCGTCAGCTTGGTGCCGTCGAAGTAGAACCAGACCAGCCGGGGAACCGGCTGACCCGATTTGGCGACGGTGGTCAGCCAGCCGAAGTTGTCTGACCGCAGCCTGTTGGAAACCTCTTGTGTCAGTTCGACGCTCATCAGCCGAATGTAACCTCCAAGCATGACCCTGAATCTGTCCGTCGACGAACTGCTTACCACCACCCGCTCGGTCCGCAAGCGTCTCGACTTCGACAAGCCGGTGGGCCGCGACGTGCTGACGGAATGCCTCGAACTGGCGCTGCAGGCGCCCACCGGTTCCAATTCGCAAGGCTGGCAATGGGTGTTCGTCGAGGACGCCGAGAAGAAGAAGGCGATCGCCGACGTCTACCTGGCCAACGCCCGCGGCTACCTCAGCGCCCCGGGGGCCGAATACCCCGAAGGCGACACGCGGGGCGAGCGGATGGGCGCGGTCCGCGATTCCGCGACCTAC
>NZ_LZLL01000350.1:0-24010 GCF_001669335.1 Mycobacterium sp. 1245852.3
GCGATCGTGCTGGGCAAGCGCCGCGGTTGGCCCACCACGCTGTTCCGGCCGCACAACCTGCCGTTCGTGATGCTCGGTGCCGGGGCTTCGGGGACGGGTTCGGGGAGTTCGACCTCGGAGATGGTGCGCCGCGGCGCGTCGCGGGGAACGGCCGCGTCGTCGCCTACCGCGGGCAGACCGGTGGTGTCGAGCCGATCGGCCGTCGTGGTCTGGCTGAAGGTGATGCCCGAGGACGCGGTGTAGCCGCCGGAGCGGTCGATCGCACCGGGCTCGGTGCGGGTGGAGAAGCTGATCCGGCGCCGGTGGTACCGCAGCAGGCCTGCCACCAGCGCGGTGATGACGAGCAGGGCAGCGACGACCGCGATGGCGATCCAAAGACCTTGGGACACGCTGACATTGTTTCAAGTCGCCCGGTGTGCGTCGGTCACCGGGCCTTAATCGACCGCGCCCACCAGCTGGTCCACCTGCTGGCCGCGCATCCGCTGGGAGATGACGGCGGTGATGCCGTCGCCCTGCATGGTCACGCCGTAGAGCGCGTCCGCGACCTCCATCGTCGGCTTCTGGTGCGTGATGATGATCAGCTGAGAGCGCGCCCGCAGCAGCTCGAACAGCGAGATGAGCCGCCGCAGGTTGGTGTCGTCGAGGGCGGCCTCCACCTCGTCCATGATGTAGAACGGCGACGGGCGGGCCCGGAAGATCGCCACCAGCATGGCCACCGCCGTCAGCGCCTTCTCGCCGCCGGACAGCAGCGAAAGCCGGGTGACCTTCTTGCCCGGCGGCCGGGCCTCGACCTCGATGCCGGTGGTGAGCATGTCGTTGGGGTCGGTCAGCCGCAGCCGCCCCTCGCCACCGGGGAACAACACGGTGAAGACCTCGGTGAACTCGCGTTCGACGTCGGCATACGCCTCGCTGAACACCTGCAGGATGCGGGCGTCGACCTCGTCGACCACCCCGAGCAGGTCCTTGCGGGCGGCCTTGACGTCCTCGAGCTGGGTGGACAGGAAGTTGTATCGCTCCTCGAGCGCGGCGAACTCCTCCAGCGCCAGCGGGTTCACCCGGCCCAGTTCGGCCAGCTCACGCTCGGCCCGCTTGGCGCGGCGTTCCTGGGTGGCCCGGTCGTAGGGAATCGGCGCGGGCGCGAAGACCTGCTCCCCGCGCTCCTTGGCCTGCTCGTATTCGGCCATCTCCAGATCGGTCGGCGGCAGCAGGTTGTCCGGCCCGTACTCGGCGATCAGGTCGGCCGGCGCCATCCCGAACTGCTCGAGCACCATCTGCTCGAGCTGCTCGATCCGCATCGCCGCCTGGGCGTTGGCCACCTCGTCGCGGTGCAGCGAGTCGGTCAGGGCGGCCACCCGGGCGCTCAGCGCGTTCACCTCGTCGCGCACCGCGGCCATCGCGGTCGCGCGCTGCTGGCGCTCGGCGGTTAGCGCGTCGCGGATCTTGGACGCGGCGTCGACGACCCCGGTCAACCGCTGCGCCAGCAGCCGCCCGGAGTCGGCCACCGCCGCCGCCACCGCGGCGGCACGCAACCGCGCCTCCCGCGCCTGCTGGGCCCGCAGCCGGGCTTCGCGCTCGGCCGCGGCCGCGCGGCGCAACGAGTCCGCGCGCCCCCGCACCGCGTTCGCCCGCTCTTCGGCGGTCCGCACCGCCAGCCGCGCCTCCACCTCGACGCTGCGCGCGGCTTCGGTCGCCGCGGCGATCCGCTGCCGGTCCACGGGATCTTCGGTCGGCGCCTGCTGGGTCTCCTGCGCGTTGCGCAGCCGGGTCTCCAGTTCGGTGACCTCGGCGACGGTCTGGGTCCGGCCCGCTTCGAGCTCCTCGCGCTGCCGCAGCAGCCTGCTCCACTCGTCCTCGGACGTCCGGGCCTCCTGGCCCAGCCGGCCCAGCTGTTCGTACATCCCCGAGATCTCGCTGTCGGATTCGTTGAGCGCGGCCAGCGCCTGCTCGGCGGAGTCCTGACGGGCGGCCTGCTCGGTCAGCGCCCCGGACAGCGCCGCGCTGAGCTGGGCCACCCGCGCCTCGGCGGCGGTCAGCTCGTCGCCGGCCTTGTCGATCTCCGACGTCACCTCGAGCGTGGACAGCTTGCGGTCCGAGCCGCCGCTCACCCAGCCGGCGCCCACCAGGTCGCCGTCGAGGGTGACCGCACGCAACCGGGGATGCGCGGCCACCAGCGCCAGCGCGCGGTCCAGGTCGTCGACCACCGCGACGCCGGAGAGCATGGCCGTGATCGCGCCGCGCAGCCGGGCGGGCGCGTCGATCAGGTCGAGCGCCCACAGCGCACCCGCCGGCGCGGCCTGCGGGGTGGGCTGATCGGCGGGCCAGTCCCCCAGCACCAGCGCGGCGCGGCCGCCGTCGGCCTCCTTGAGCGCGGCGACGGCCGAGCGGGCCGCGCCGAAGCTTTCGGCGGCCAGGGCGTCGGCCGCCGATCCCAGCACCGCGGCCAGCGCCGCCTCATACCCGGAACGGACCTTGACCAACTTGGCCATCGGACCCAAAAGACCTGTGCCGTCGTGGTTTTGGGTGAGCCACGCCGCGCCGTCCTTGCGCTCGAGCCCGATCGCGAGCGCGTCGATGCGGGCCCGCAACGAGGCCACCTGGCGTTCGGCGTCCCGCTCGGCGGACTGCAGTTCGGCCACCCGCTCGTCGGCCAGCCGCAATGCGGCGACGGTGCGCTCGTGGTGTTCGTCGAGACCCACCTCGCCCTGGTCGAGTTCACCGACCCGGCCCTGCACGGTCTCGAATTCCACCTTGGCCTGCTGCGCGCGGGCGGCGGCGGCTTCGATGCGTTCGGACAGCCGCGCAACGCTGTCGTCGATCGATTCGACGCGGGCCCGCATCGTCTCCACCTGGCCGGTCAGCCGGGCGAGGCCTTCCCGCCGGTCCGCCTCCGCGCGCACGGCCGCCATGTGAGCCCGGTCGGCCTCGGCGGCTTCGCGCTCGCGCTCGGCCAGTTCGGCGCGCGCGCCGTCCAGCCGGGTCCGGGCGCCGGCCAGCTCGGCGAGCAGCTGTTGCTCGGCGGCCGCGACCCGCTCCGCCTCGGCTTCCAGCGCGGCGGGGTCGGTGTCGCCAGTGGCGACCGGCTCAACATCGAGGTGCTGGGCCCGCTCGCTGGCGATGCGTACGGTCGCGGCGACCCGTTCGGCCAGCGCGGACAGCGCAAACCAGGTGTGCTGAACGGACTCGGCGCGGCTGGACAGTTCGGCGACCGCCGCCTCGTGCGTCGTCAGCTCCTCGGACGCCACCGCCAGCCGCGAGGCCGCCTGGTCGTGGTCGCGCCGCATGGCGGCCTCGGCCTCGAAGATGGCCTCCCGCTCGCCCTGCCGGTTGACCAGGTCATCGGCGGCCAGCCGCAGCCGGGCGTCGCGCAGGTCGGCCTGGATGGTCTGGGCGCGACGGGCCACCTCGGCCTGGCGGCCCAGCGGTTTGAGCTGGCGACGCAACTCGGTGGTCAGGTCAGTCAGCCGGGCCAGGTTCGCCGACATCGCGTCGAGTTTGCGCAGCGCCTTTTCCTTGCGCTTGCGGTGCTTGAGCACGCCGGCGGCTTCCTCGATGAACGCGCGACGGTCTTCGGGCCGCGATTGCAGGATCTCGTCGAGCTTGCCCTGCCCGACGATGACGTGCATCTCCCGGCCGATGCCGGAGTCGCTCAGCAGCTCCTGAACATCCATCAAACGGCAACTGCTGCCGTTGATTTCGTACTCGCTGGCGCCGTCGCGGAACATCCGCCGCGTGATCGACACCTCGGAGTATTCGATGGGCAGCGCGTTGTCGGAGTTGTCGATGGTGACGGTGACCTCGGCGCGCCCCAGCGGGGCCCGCGACGACGTCCCGGCGAAGATGACGTCCTCCATCTTCCCGCCGCGCAGGGTCTTTGCTCCCTGCTCCCCCATGACCCAGGCCAGCGCGTCGACGACGTTGGATTTGCCCGAGCCGTTGGGTCCGACGACGGCGGTGATGCCCGGTTCGAACCGCAGAGTCGTCGGCGAGGCGAAGGACTTGAAGCCCTTCAGCGTCAGACTCTTGAGGTACACGGCGAGCCAGACTACCGCTCAAATCGGCCCGGACGGCGGCACCGCGGGGTGTCGGCCGGCCCGAAATAGGGCGGTGTTTTTGGCGGTCGACGCACTGGTCACAGTGGTCACATCAGCCACGGGCCGAAGGTGAATGTCGCCCTGCGAAACGCGCTGGCGCCGGCGCTATCACGTTGCGGATTCGCCCATCGACGCCGCAGTCGGTGCCGGTGTGACAGATGTGAGGCCCAGGGGCTCGTCGGACGCCCGGACCCTGCCCGTCAGCGCTCGACGAAACCTTCGAACCGCTCCTGGGGCTGCGACCAGTCGGCGACCACCTTGTCGACGTGGCCGGGCCGCGACGGCCATGCGGTGCCGCCTTCCAGCAGGTGCAGCAGCTTCTCGCCGGCCGGCCGCGGGCCCTGGGCGACCACCAGAACGCGGCCGTCGGCCTGGTTGGCGGCATAGCCGGTGAGACCCAGTTCCAGCGCCCGGCAGCGGGTCCACCAGCGGAAACCGACGCCTTGGACCTGGCCGTGCACCCATGCGGTGAGCCGGGTGTCAGGCTCCGACATTTTTCGCCTCGGAGCTGACCTCGAAGTTGACGGTGGTTCCGGACTTGAGCGTGCGGCCGACCGTGCAGACCTGGTCGATCGCGCGGTTGACCACGACCAGCAGGCGCTGCTTCTCGTCGTCGGCCAGCGACGACAGGTCCAGTTCCAGGGTCTCTTCGAGCAGCGGATAGCGTTCCTGCTCCCGGTCGGCGGCGCCGGAGACCTTCACCACCGCCTTGTAGTCGTCGCCCAGCCGGCGGGCCAGCGGCAGGTCGCTGGACATCCCGCTGCACGCCGCGAGCGCGATCTTGAGCAGCTCACCGGGGGTGAACACGCCTTCGACGTCCTCGGAGCCGATCAGCACCTGCGCCCCTCGTGAGCTGTACCCGGTGTAGCGGCGAGTTCCGGTGCGTTCCACCCATAGTTCGGCCATGGCTCATTTCTACCGGGCGTCCGAACTTTTCCGGCACGGGCATACTGTTTTGCATGTCCACCGTGGTCGCATTCCATGCCCACCCGGACGACGAGGTCGTGCTCACGGGTGGCACCCTGGCGCGGGCGGCGGCGGCCGGGCACCGGGTGGTCGTGGTCACGGCGACCGACGGTCGCGTGCACAACGAGGACCACAACGACCGGCTGAACGAATTGCGTTTGAGCGCAAGCATTCTCGGGGCGCATCGGGTGGAGTGCCTGGGGTACGCCGACAGCGGCTACGGGCCGCTGTTCTACCCGGATCCGCCCGGGCGCACCCGATTCGGTCGCGCGGACCTCGACGAGGCGGCCGGGCGGCTGGCCGGCATCCTGCGCGACGAACACGCCGACCTGCTACTCAGCTATCAGCCCAACGGCGGCTACGGCCACCGCGACCACGTCCAGGTGCACCACGTCGGCAAGCGGGCCGCCGAACTCGCTGCCATCCCGCGGGTACTCGAGGTGACGATGCCGCGCGAAATGCTGCTTCGCGTCAGCGATGTCGCGCATTTGTTGCGGCTGCCGGAGCCGTACGAACGCGACATCGTCCGCGGCGCCTACGCCCCCCGCGCCACGATCACCCATCGCGTCAACGTCTTCGGATTCGCGCGCCAGAAGCGCGACGCATTCGCCGCGCACCGCTCCCAGATCGGCGCTTCGGGTCTGGTCGCGGGTGTGTTCGGGCTGCTGCTGCGGTTGCCGCCTCAGGTGTTCGGTGCGCTGTTTTGCCACGAGTGGTTCGTGGACCCGGCGCTGCCCACCGGGACGCTGCGCCGCGACATCTTCGATTGACTCATCCGCGTTCGAAAGCTCAGCCCCGCGGGCGCGGTTGACATTTCGGGCAGTAGAACGACGAGCGGTTCATGAACTTCTCCCGGCGCATCACCGCCCCGCAGCGACGGCAGGCGTGGCCCGCACGGCCGTAGGCGTCCAACGATCGGTCGAAGTATCCGGACTCGCCGTTGACGTTGACATACAGCGAGTCAAACGACGTCCCCCCTTTGGCCAGCGCGTCGCGCATCACGGCGGCGGCCGCGTCGAGCACGGCGGTCAGCTGCTTGCGGCTCAGCGTGTCGGACAGTCGCGCGCCGTGCAGCTTGGCCCGCCACAGCGCCTCGTCGGCGTAGATGTTGCCGATACCCGACACCACCTGTTGATCGAGCAGCTGCCGTTTGATCTCGGAATGCTTGCGCCGCAAGACTTTTACCACCGCGTCCGCGTCGAAGCGGGGGTCCAGCGGGTCACGCGCCAGGTGCGCGACCGGTTCGGGCACCACGCTGCCGTCCACCTCGACCAAATCGGCGAGCATCCACCCCCCGAAGGTGCGCTGGTCGGCGAAACTCAGCACGGTCCCGTCGTCGAGCAGCGCGGAGATCCGGACGTGGTCGGCGCGCGGCACCGCACCGAGCAGCATCTGCCCGCTCATGCCGAGGTGAACCACCAGCGCCGTATCCGATTGCTGCCCAACGGGTTCGGTGTCGAGCAGCAGCCACAGGTATTTGCCGCGCCGATCGGTGCCGGTGATTCTCGCGTTCAGCAGCCGGGCGGTCAGGTCCGCGGGCCCCGCTTCATGACGACGCACCGCGCGCGGGTGGTGCACCCGCACGGCGGTGATCGTCTTGCCGACGACGTGGGCGTGCAGGCCGCGGCGCACCACCTCGACTTCGGGCAGTTCGGGCATTCAGACAGACACCATCTAGTTGGGCGTCGTCCCCGCGGTGTCCAGCACGTCGAGGGTTTTCCAGGTCTGGGCCGCGGCCTTCTGCTCGGCTTCCTTCTTGGAGCGGCCCACCCCGGTGCCGTATTCGATCTCGGCCACCACGACCACGGCGGTGAATTCCTTGTCGTGGTCGGGGCCGGTGGAGGTGACGACGTAGGACGGCGCGCCCATGCCGCGCGCCGCGGTCAGCTCCTGCAGGCTCGTCTTCCAGTCCAGCCCGGCTCCCAGCGTCGGCGCGGCGTCCAGCAGCGGACCGAACAACCGCAGAATCACCTCGCGCGCAACGTCGATGCCGTGCTCGAGATAGATCGCGCCCAGCAGCGATTCCATCCCGTCGGCCAGGATGCTGGATTTGTCGGCCCCGCCGGTGTTGGCCTCGCCACGCCCCAGCAGCAGATGGACGCCGAGGCCCCCGTCGCACAGCTTGCGCGCGACGTCGGCCAGCGCCTGGGTGTTGACGACGCTGGCCCGCAGCTTGGCCAGGTCACCCTCGCTGCGGTCGGGGTGGCGGTGGTAGAGCTCGTCGGTGATCGTCAGCCCCAGCACGGCGTCGCCCAGGAACTCCAGGCGCTCGTTGGTGGGCAGTCCGCCGTGCTCGTAGGCGTAGCTGCGATGCGTCAGCGCCAGGGACAGCAGTTCGTCGGACAGTTCAACCCCGAGGGCGTCGAGCAGAACCTGCCGCGAACTCACCGCTGGTCCCGCGACTCGTCCGACTCGGCGCTGAACATGCCCGCCAGCTTGGCCCACCGCGGATCGATGCGATCGTGCCGGTGGCCCGGCTCGGCGGCCAGCGGGACGCCGCATTCGGGACACAGCCCCGGGCAGTCCGGGGTGCACACGGGCGAGAACGGGAGCTCCAGCCCGACGGCGTCGCGGATCGACTGCTCGAGGTCGATGGTGTCGTCGACGATGTGGCCCACCTCGTCTTCCTCGGTGGTCGCCTCGGTGGTGCTGTCCGGGTAGGCGAACAGTTCGGTCAGCCGCACCTGCACGTGGCTTTGTAGCTTGGTCAGGCAACGCGAGCACTCACCGGCGGTCGGGGCGGTCACCGTCCCGGTCACCAGGACGCCTTCGGACACCGATTGGACCTGGAGGTCCAGGTCCAAGTCCGCGCCGGCCTCGATCGCGATCATGTCCAGCCCGATGCGGGACGGACTGGGCACGGTTTTTCGCAGGGTGACCATTGCCCCGGGGCGCCGCCCGAGCCGGGTGATGTCGAACGCCATCGGTCCGGCAAGCCGTGACGCTGCGCCGCGGGCCGATGATGTGCTGTGCTGCCGCGTCATACCGGGAATCCTACGGCGCTGACCCGACAATTCCAGGGCGTGGCCGCCCGGGTGGACCGCCGCGCGGGGCTAGCGCACGGCGTAGTCGTGGGTTCCGGCGGCGGTGCGCAGTTGGTGACGACCGCGTCCCACCGAGCGCAGGGTGCCGTTGAGGAATTCCTCGAACTCGGCGAGCTTGTTGTCGACGTAGATGTCGCACTCGCCGCGCAGCCGGTCGGCCTCGGCGTGCGCCGAGTCGATGAGCCGGGTGGCCTCGGCGTTGGCCGCCTCCACCACGCTGTTCTGCGACACCAGGCGCTGCTGCTCCTTGATGCCCTCTTGCACGGCCTTCTCGTAGGAGATGTTGCCGTTTTCCAGCAGCCGGTCGGCTTCGGCCTGGGCGCGCCCGACGCTGGCTTCGTACTCGCGCTTGGCCGCCGTGGCGATGCGCATCGACTCTTCGCGAGCCTCGCCGACCATCCGCTCGCTGTGCTGGCGCGCCTCACTCACCATCCGGTCGGCTTGCGCCTTGGCGTCGGACAGCAGCCGGTCGGCCTCCGCGCGGGCGTGGTTGAGCATGGACTCCGACTCGGTGGTCGCCGAGGCCACCATGGACTCGGAGTGCGTCTTGGCGTCCTGCAGCATCGAATCGCGGGCGTCCAACACATCCTGGGCGTCATCCAGTTCGCCCGGAATCGCATCCTTGATGTCGTCGATCAACTCCAGCACGTCGCCGCGGGGCACCACGCAGCCGGCCGTCATCGGAACGCCACGGGCTTCTTCCACGATGGCGCTGAGTTCGTCCAGCGCCTCAAAGACTCGATACACGGCCATACCCTCCTGGCGTCTGCAAAGATCCGGTTGTTACCAGTGTGCCTGGTGTTGTCCCTGTGACAGCGGTGGCGAGCCCGGTGTGTCGGGTATTTGCCCGTTCGGGGCGCCTCAAACAACCCGGCGCGCCGTTTCCGGCCAGGTCGCAGGAATCCAGTGTCATCAGAAAGCGCCCGTTCACGCTGTTACCGCGGCCGCCACGGCCGCACGAGGTGGTTCATCCATATTCGGCGCCGGGCTCCCGCCGAGGCTCGACGGGCGCGGGGCCCGGGGTTTGCGTCGACACGCCGGGGCCCGGCTATTTGCCAGCGATTCTAGGCGCCGGGCGGCCGGGCCACTATCTCGGTCGCCGGCGATATACCCCCTCGGGGTATACTGCACGGGGTGCGCGGGCGCCCTACGGTTTACCCAGGAGGACACAGTGACGGTGCTATCGGCGATCGGGCACGCGTTGACGCTCGCGGGCTCGATGACGTGGGAAATCTTATGGGCGCTGATCCTGGGTTTCGCCCTCTCGGCGGTGGTGCAGGCCGTCGTGCGGCGTTCAACGATCGTGTCGCTGATGGGCGACGACCGGCCGCGCACCCTGGCGATCTCCGCGGGGCTGGGCGCGGCGTCGTCGTCGTGCTCGTACGCCGCGGTGGCGCTGGCGCGGTCGCTGTTTCGCAAGGGCGCCGACTTCACCGCCGCGATGGCATTCGAAATCGGTTCCACCAACCTGGTGGTGGAACTGGGCATCATCCTGGCGCTGCTGATGGGCTGGCAATTCACCGCCGCCGAATTCGTCGGCGGCCCACTGATGATCGTCGCGCTCGCCGTGCTGTTCCGGCTGTTCGTGCGTTCGCGACTCGTGGACGCCGCCCGCGAGCAGGCCGAGCGGGGAATCGCCGGATCCATGGAAGGCCATGCGGCCATGGATATGTCGATCCAGGGCGAGGGCTCGTTCTGGCGACGGCTGTTTTCCCCGGCGGGCCTCACCTCGGTTTCACACGTGTTCGTGATGGAGTGGCTGGCGATCCTGCGCGACCTCGTGCTGGGCTTGTTGATCGCCGGCGCCGTCGCGGCCTGGGTACCCGAAAAGTTCTGGCAGGTCTTCTTTTTGGCCGATCACCCGGGCCTCTCGGCGCTGTGGGGCCCGATCGTGGGGCCCATTGTGGCGATCGTGTCCTTCGTGTGCTCCATCGGCAACGTGCCGCTGGCCGCGGTGCTGTGGAACGGAGGCATCAGCTTCGGCGGTGTCATCGCCTTCATCTACGCCGACCTGTTGATCCTTCCGATCCTCAACATCTACCGCAAGTATTACGGCACCAAGATGATGCTGACGCTACTGGGCACCTTCTACGCCGCTATGGTGGCCGCCGGATATCTGGTCGAATTGGTCTTCGGCACAACGCATCTCATTCCCAAGCAGCGCAACGCGACGGTGATCGAGGCGTCGATCTCCTGGAACTACACGACGTGGCTCAACATCGCCTTCCTGATGCTCGCGGCAGTCCTGATCGCCCGGTTCGTCACGTCCGGAGGTCTGCCGATGGTGCGCATGATGGGCGGCTCCCCCGAGGCCGGCCAATCAGAGCATCGGCACTGAGGAGTCTCAGGGTTGCGGCAACCGCACGTCCAGCACCACGCAGCGCCCTTGCCCGGCCTCGGCGAGCGCCCATTCGACCGCCTTGCTCATCTCCGCCGGCGTGTGCACCGTGCGTCCGCTGCCGCCGCATGCCGCGGCGAGCGCGGCGTAGTCGGTGTCGGGGGCGAGTCGGGTCTCGCCGAAATCGTTCTCCCGCACCGACACTCCCTGCGGATACAAGTCAATCACCGGCAGCTTGGAGGCCAGATACGACTGATTGTTCAAGACGACGGTGACGAAGGGCGCACCATGGCGATGCGCCGACCACAACGCGGCGGTGGGCACGCCGAAGTTGAACGAGCCGTCGCCGCAGATGGCGACGACGGGTGCTTCCGGCCGGGCGAGTTTGACCCCGAACGCGCCGCCGAGCGCCCAGCCCAATCCCGGTGCGCCCGTGTCGAAGAGCTGCCCGGGTGACCGCCGCACCTGCCGGGCCACGGCGGACCGGTTGGTCACGGCCTCCTGGACCACCACCGCGTCGTCGGGCAGGGCGCCGCCCAGCGCGGCCAGCATCGCATCGGGTGCGTCCGCCGGGCGATCGGAGGCGGCCCGGCGGGCCGCGTCCCGCTGGCGCTGCGCCGTGTCGGCCTCGGCCGCCTGCCGACGCGCGGCCCACTTCTCCCGCAGCTCGTCGGTGGCCAGCCGCAACAGGGTCTGCTCGAGCAACAGCAGCGCCACCCGCGTGTCGGCGGTCAGCGCGACCTCGATCGGAAACGACCACAGCGGCATGCTCGGTTTGACCGGATCGCCGTCGATCTGCACCACGCGGGCATTCGCGGGCGGGGCCAGCTGCGCCGGCACCCAGGGCACTTCGCAGTCCAACAGCAGCACGGTGTCGGCGTTCTCCAGCGGCGCCGCGTCGCCCACCACGTGCAACGGATGTTCCAGCGGCAGGTTGGCGCGGTCGCCCTGATCGATCACCGGCGCACCCAGCAGCTCGGCGATGCGGCCCAGCACCGTTGCGGTCGCGGGGTCGGCGGCGGTCCGGGCCGTGACGATGACGACCCGCTTGCCCGCCACCAAGATTCCCGCCAAGCGTCCCAGCGCGCCCGGATCCGGGCCGGGCGGTACGGCCGGCGGCAGGCGGCGCGGCAGCGCCCCGGCCCCGTGCTCCATCAACGCTTCTCGCGGCAGCATGACGTACGCGGGGCCGGACGGGCAGGATTGGGTGACCTGGAAGGCCCGCCGGACGATCGGGGCCAGCTCGCGGCCGCGGGGAACCTCCATGTGCCACTTGGCGTAGTTGCGCACCACGGCGGGCTGGTCGAGTTGCTCCTGCTGCCAATGGATGTAGGTGTCGCGGTGACCGCGCACCCCCGGCGCCGAGCTGTAGGGAGCGCGGCCGGCGAATACCACCACCGGGGTCCCGTTGCGCTGCGCGTTGTGCAGCTGGCAGCCCAGGTTCAGCGTGCCGGCGTCAACGTGCACCATCACCGCCTGCGGGCGGCCGCTGGCCATGTGATGGCCGATGGCCGCGGCCAGCGCGATGCTCTCGTGCACGCACAACACCGCCTGCGGGCTCGGCGTGCCCGCGGCGCGCGCCGCCGCCAGCGCCTCCTGAATCGGCGCGGAATCCGTTCCGGGGTTGATGAAGAAGTGCGCGACTCCCTCGTCGGCGAGCAGCGCAACCAGATCGGCCGCGGCCTCGGGTACGTCGAACAGATTGTCTACCGTCATGGTGCCGTTCTCCTATCGACGTCGGCGACCTCGCGTACCCCCTCCTGACGGATCAGATCTTCAAGATACGTTCTGTGTGGGCGTCTGCGATCTATTCCGGCGGACTCCGGTTCCACGTGGCGCGCTCGAACCCGTCGACCGCCCCTAACGAGGGACTCACGGGTAATCGACGGAGAACTTTCGACACCATCGGGTACCCGCGGCGTGGCGGTTTACTCCACGCCACCACCGGCATGGTCAATGCGCCTGCCGCGCAATGGTTTTGGCGCCGATCGGCGGATTCAGGACCGGGCCGAAAGCCGTTCGCGCAGACGGCGATTGACCGGTTCGGGCAGCAGTTCGGACACGTCACCGCCAAGCATCGCGACCTCTTTGGCCAGCGACGAGGACACGAACGAATAGCGCGGAGCGGTCGCGACGAAGAAGGTGTCCACACCGGCGACGTGTTTGTTCATCTGCGCCATCTGCAGCTCGTATTCGAAGTCGGTGCCGGTGCGCAATCCCTTCACGATGGCGGTCATGCCCCGCGCCCGGACGAAGTCGACGACCAGGCCCCGCCCGGCCTCCACCCGCAGGTTCGGCAGGTGCGTCGTCGATTCGTTGATCATCGCGATCCGCTCGTCGAGGTCGAACATGCCCTTTTTGGCGGGGTTGGTCAGGATCGCCACCACCACCTCGTCGAATTGGGCCGACGCGCGCTCGAAGACGTCGATGTGACCCAACGTCACCGGGTCGAACGACCCGGGGCACACCGCGCCCGTCATGCGCGCGATCCGATGCAAGCGGGTGATCTGCGGACATCGGCGATCATGACGCGCGGCGAGACGATGCAGAGCGAAGCGATGCTGAGGAGCGGCGCCATGACGAACGACGGTACACGCCTACCTCAATGGCGCTCGGCCAGCTCCAGCCGGGTGTCGCCGTACACCCGATGCGGCCACGCGGCCCAACCGGCCGGCCAGTCCAGCGGCGCGCCGCCGGCCGCACGCTCCACCACCGCAACGCTGCCCCGGTGCACCCAGCCACGGGCGGGCAAGGCGGCCAACACGGCCTCGACCTCGGTGGCGTCCACGTCGTAGGGCGGGTCGGCCAGCACCAGATCGAACGCGGCGTCGGCCCCGGCGGCCAACACGGTCGCCACCGCTGCGCGGCGCAGCGTCGCACCGGGCAGGCCCACGGTTTCGATGTTGCGCGCGATGACGGATGCGCTGCGCGGGTCCGACTCCACGAAGAGCGCGGCGGCGGCACCGCGGGACAGCGCCTCCAATCCCAGTGCGCCCGAACCGGCGTAGAGGTCCAGCACGGCGACACCGGTCAGGTCCAGGCGGGCCGAGAGGATGTTGAACAGCGATTCGCGCACCCGATCGGTGGTGGGCCTGGTACCGCGCGGCGGGACCGCGATGCGACGGCCCCCGGCCGCGCCGCCAATGATCCGGGTCACCTGCGAAGTCCTAGAGCAGCGTCGACCAGTAGTCCCAGAACCGGGCCATGATCAGCAACAACACCGCGGTGAACCACAGCGCGGCGACCGACCACCGCCATTGGAAGAGCAGCCATCCGGGTCCGGATTGCCGGTGCTGCAGCACCGGGCGATAGGCGATCGAGGCCACGACCACGAGCAGCGAGATGGTGACGACCCACACCACCATGCAGTAGGGGCACAACGCGCCGATGCGGTAGAGGCTCTGGAAGATCAGCCAGTGCACGAACACCGCCCCGACCACCAGCCCGGCCGTCAGAGCCAGCCAATACCATTGCGGCAGAGCAACTTTCGTCAGCGCCAACAGCCCGGTCACGACCACCACGGTGAAGGCCACCAGGCCCAGCAGCGGGTTGGGAAAGCCCAGCAGCGACGCCTGCGGCGTGATCATCACCGAGCCGCAGGACAGGATCGGGTTGATGTTGCAGGACGGCACGTACGCCGGGTTTTCCAGGATGTCGATCTTCTCGACCGTCAGCGTCGCCGACGCGACCAGCCCGATCAGCCCGGCGATGAGCACCCACCAGGCGCTGAGCGCGGGCACTCGCGTCCCCGAAGCTGGATCCGGCGTCAGGTCGCCGGCGGGATCGACAGCTTCGGTCGACACCGCACCGGTCACATCGCGGCCGGCGCGACCGCGCCGTCGATGCCCGGGATGTTGCCCACGATTTCCTTGATCTTGTTGACCAGCGCCTCGGGTGTCGACGGGTCGTAGTCCTCGCCGTTGATCTTGATGGTCGGCGTGGCGTTGATGTGTGCGGCCGCCGCTTCGCCGGTGACCTTGGACAGGTATTTGCCGCTGTTGATGCAGTCCGGCACCTTGCCCACCACACCGGCCTCGCGGGCGAGTTCGATCAACCGGGCGTTGTCCGGGAAGCTCTTGCCGGTTTCGCTCGGTTGGATGTCGGTGCTGAACAGCGCGGAGTGGAAGCGCCGGAAGGCGTCCTGGGACTCGTCGGCGACGCAGAGCGCCGCGGCGCCCGCGCGCGAGGAGTAGTTCTGGTTCCGCGAGCTGTCGAGGATCGACACCATGGAGTAGTCGCCCGCGATGGCGCCGAGGTCGATGAGCCTGGACACCGTCGGGCCGAAGGTGCGCTCGAAGTTACCGCAGGCCGGACACAGGAAGTCCTCGTAGAACGTCACCACGGCCTTGGGGTTGCTGGTGCCGGGCTGGGTGATCAGCTTGCTCGACGTGACCCGAACGGTGTCGCCCGCGCCGGTGGGGCCGGTCTTCTTGTGGTGCGAGGTCACGATGTAGAAGACGAGGGCGACCGCGAAGATCACCACGAATGCGGTACCGCCGATTTGGACGAGCCGGCTCGACTTACCGCCGGAGGCCGACTTCATGTCGAATCGCGGGGGACGTTTGGGTTTGTCGGCCACAGGTTCCCTGATCTTTCGGTACGAGTTGTCGGTCTGCCCGGGTGCGGACAAAGCGATCGGACAAGGCGCCTCTAGATTACCGGCGCCAACCGCTGCGGGAATCAGACCCGGCTCAGGTGGGCGCGCAGCGCCGAGATCAGCTCGCTGGTCGCGACCATGCTGTCGCCGCCCAGCTGGAACAGGTTGGCGAAGCCGTGGGTCAGCGAACCCAGGTACCGCAGGTCCACCGCGACGCCGGCGGCCCGCAGCGCCTCGGCGTAGCTTTCGCCTTCGTCACGCAGCGGGTCGAAGCCCGCGACGGCGATCAGCGCGGGCGCCAGTCCGGTCAGCGACTGCGCCAGCGCCGGCGACACCCGCGGATCGGTGCGGTCGAGCTTCGACCGCCGCAGATACTGCGATTCGAACCAGTCGATGTCCCGCTTGGTCAGCAGGAAGCCGCGCGAGAACAGGGTCAGCGACCGGTTCTTGGCGGTGAAGTCGGTGCGCGGATAGATCAGCCATTGCAGCACCGGCGCCGGGGCGCCCTCGTCGCGCGCGATCTGGCTGACGACGGCGGCAAGGTTGCCGCCGGCGCTGTCCCCGCCGACCGCGACGTGGCCCGGCGTCGCACCCAGCTCGCCGGCGTGCTCGTAGGCCCAGGTGAAGGCCGCGTAGGCGTCCTCGATCGCGGCCGGCGCCGGGTGCTCGGGGGCCAGCCGGTAGTCGATGGACAACACATGGATGCCGGCGTCACGGCAGGTCAGTCGGCACAGACTGTCGTGGGTGTCCAGGTCGCCGATGGACCAGCCGCCACCGTGGTAGAAGACCAGCAGCGGTGCCGGCTCGCCGCCGGGTGGACGGTAGTGCCGGGCGGGGATCTGCCCGGCGGGGCCGGGCAGCGTCAGCTCGGCGACGTCGACGTGGATCTGCGGCCCGGGGAACCCCACGGTGGACTCGCGCATCTGAGCTCGCGAGACGTACGGGTCGTCGTCGACCACCAGGCCGTCGATGCCGACCGCGCGCAGCCCCGACAGCATCAGCTGCAGCGTTGGGTCCAGCGTGTTGCCGTCGATGATCACCGAGCGCCCGCGGACCAGCCCGCGCCTGATGGCGGTGGGGATCCACGGGATGACCTTGGCCCCGACGCCGGTGACGGCGCCCTGGATCCGGCTGGCCAGCGGCACCGAGGTGCGATCGGCGCCGCGCTCGAGTTCCGGTGCGCCTGACAGAGGCCTGGTCATGGGCAACCCCCCTTAACAACACGTGCGAACGCTCGCCGACGAAAAGTTATTCGGTCCCCGAGCCCACCGCCTCGGAGCGTTGCCGGCCCCGGCGGCCACCAAACACGCGGCATTGCCGCCTAACCCACGCTACTGCAGCGCTATCGGCGTGCCGAGCGCGTGGTGGGCGAAGTCTGCGATCGATGGTGAGATCGGGCCGCGTCGCGGCGAAAGACGACCCGCGCGCAGGTGTCGATCAGTTGCATTTATTGACTAGGTAATATCGTGGTCCCCAGGTCGGTGAGCCTTCATCGGATTGCGAGCGACTTCGACGTGTTCGATTTCGAACTCAGCGCCTCGAATTCGATGACGGAACTCGGCTCGGTGCACAATCTCGAACCTTCAATTTCACAGGCAGGTGAATGAATTGGCTGGCGAGTCGGGCTCCGCCGTACCCTCAATTGCTCTCAACGACGAGAACACGATCCCGGCCCTGGGCCTGGGCGTCGCGGAATTGTCGGATGACGAGACCGAACGCGCGGTGTCGGCGGCGCTGGAAGTCGGCTGCCGGCTGATCGACACCGCCGCGGCCTACGGGAACGAGGCCGCCGTGGGGCGCGCCATCGCCGCCTCCGGCATTCCCCGCGCCGAGCTGTTCGTGACCACCAAGCTGGCCACGGCGGACCAGGGTTTCAAGGCGGCGATGGACGCCTGCAACGCCAGCCTGGAGCGCCTCGGCCTGGACTACGTCGACCTCTACCTCATCCACTGGCCGGCGCCGGCCCTGGGCAGCTACGTGAACTCCTTCGGCGGCATGATCCAGTCCCGCGCGGAAGGTCAGGCCCGCTCGATCGGTGTATCCAACTTCACCGACGAGCACCTGACGACGGTCATCGATCTGACTTTCGTCACCCCGGCGGTCAACCAGGTCGAGCTGCACCCGCTGCTCAACCAGGAAGCGCTGCGCAAGACCAACGCCGAGCACAACGTGCTCACCCAGTCCTACACGCCGCTGGCGCTGGGCAAGCTGAACGACAACCCGACGGTGAATTCGGTCGCCGGCGAATACGGCAAGACCGCCTCGCAGGTCCTGCTGCGGTGGAACCTGCAGCTGGGCAATGCGGTCGTCTTCCGGTCCGCCAACCCCGAGCACATCTCCTCCAACCTCGACGTCTTCGACTTCGAGTTGGCGGACGAGCACGTCGAGGCGCTCAACGGGCTCAACGACGGCACCCGGTTGCGCCCGGACCCAGAGACCTACGAAGGCGCGTAAGGCGCCGCTACCATCGCGCCGGGGCCGGCGCGTCGATGGTCAAGGGACGCTGATACGACAGGTCGGTGCGGTCGCGCGTGCCGACGAGGTAGCCCTTTTCGGTGAAGAACGATGACTGCAACACCCGGGCGTCCGCGAGGAACATGCCTTCGACCGTCGAGCGGCGGACCGCGATGCGCCACTGCCCATTTCGCCGCTCCAGCCGGTCGATGTAACGGCCGGTGATGAACTGGGCGCTCTTGGCGTCGGGCCCGACGAGAACCACGATCACGTAACTCTCGGCGTGCGCGGCATCACCATCGACTTCGCACGTGTGCGTGGTGATGTTGTGGGTGTGAACCCGCGACGTCTCGGCATGGGTCTTATTGGCCCAATCCCCGTACTCCGGACCGGAATTGACGGCGTGGCCGTGCTCGTCGACACCATCGGCGTGGTACGCGGACGCGATCAGGTCGACGTCGTGGCGGTCACAACCTCGGGCGTGGCGCGCAATGCAGTCGAGGATCTCAGTGCGATCCAGCAGATAGCGAACGTTCTTCTCGAGCGCGTCCAAGCCCGTGTCCACGGCCATGCTGTCCCTATTCGTTGGATCGGTCGGCATCGAGGCTTGCGACGCCCGGTGCCACTATACACTCGTACAGCACAGGCCAGGTGTCACAATACGAGTACTCAACAGATCGGATGGCCATGGCGACGTCGTCGCGGCGCGTGGGCGCCGAAACGTCCAAGACGCGGGACGTGCTGCTGGACTGTGTGGAAAAGCTGATGCTCGAACAGGGGTATGCGAGCGTCACTTACCGGGCGCTGGCGGCCAAGGCCGGCGTGACACCGAGCCTGGTGCAGTACTACTTCCCCACTCTCGATGAGATTTTCGTCGCCGCGATTCGGCGCTACTCCGAGCGCAATCTGGCATACCTGACCGAAACGCTCGCACGCCGCAGCGACGATCCCCTGCGGGCCGTGTGGGAGTACTCGTGGGAAGAGGCGACCGGCGCGCTGATGACAGAGTTCATGGCGCTGGGCAACCACCGCAAATCCATTCGCAATGAGATCGCCGCCGTGACCGAGAGCGTACGGAAGGTCCAATTGGACGCGCTCGTCGCCAAGTTCGGCAAGAACGCTCGTCCGGTCGGTGATCTTTCGCTGCCGGCGCTGCAGTTGCTGATGTCGGGCATGCCGAAGTTCCTGAATCTCGAGGAGGGCATCGGCGTCAAGTCGGCCCACCGGGAGGTCACCAAGGCCTTCGAGCGCTACATAGACTCGGTGGAACCACGCCCCGAGCCTCCCCAACGCAAGACCACCCAGCGCCGCCGGGCGACGACGCGTCGTGCGCAGGCGTAGTTGAGCGGGCGGGTCGCCGCGGTCGACTCAGTGGACAATCATGTTGACGGTCAACGCATCACGTGTGCGCACTGCTGGTGCGGGTGAACGTCGAACAAATCACGATAGGACGGTGGCTGGCGGCCACCTTCGTCACTCCCCATAGGCGGGACCGAACGCGTAGTGCACTGACCCCGAGGACGACGAAAACGCAACCAGCCCTTTGCGTTGCGAAATCATCAACGGTGCGGCGTGGACGGTGGCGACGTAGCTGCTGCGCAGCCCGACGTCGAGCGTGTCAAGCACGCTGAGGGGCTCCTCCCAGAATTTGGTCCGACCCATCATCTCGTCGCGAATGATCGCGGCGTTGTTGACCAGGACGTCGAGCCGCCCCTGCTCGCCGCGGATTTGGGCGAACAACGCCTCGACCTGGTCGTCGTCGGCGTGGTCGACACCGACGGCGATCCCCCGTCCGCCCGCGGCGCTCACTTGTGCGGCCGTCTCGTCGACGGTGCCCGGCAGGGCTGAGTCAGCGCCGCTGCGGGTGCGACCGGTGACATACACCGTGCAGCCATGGCTGCCCAGCGCGCGGGCGATCCCTGCGCCCGCGCCGCGGCTGGCTCCCGTGACCAGGACCACCGGGGTGTTTTCCGGCATCGATGTGCTCCTTCGGGCGTACGTGGCCGACCCGCCAACCCGTCAGTGCGGAATCGCCGCCGAGTCGTCTGCAGGTGCGCTCATGTCATCGCCCAAGTCGACGACCGTGGGCCGCCCGGGCAGCAACGACATGGTCGATCATCACGGAGATGGCCTGCTCGGGGCAGGAGCGGGCCGCCTCGAGCACACCGTCGCGGTGCCCGTCGGCGACCTCCTCGACCACGGCATGGGCATGACCATCGACGTCGTCGAGTTCGAACGACTCCGGTGCGGTCATGGCGCACATCGTGTGGCCCTGGCAGCGGGCCGGATCGACCTTGACGCGCACGCTACCTCCTGAATACGTTGCGTTGCTTGCATTGTCGTTTGGCGTTGTCAGAGGACCGCGCCGCCGTTCACGCCGATCACCTGGCCGTTGACGTAACCGGCGCCCTCCGAGCACAGAAAGGAACACACCGCCGCCACGTCGTCGGCCTGCCCCAGCCGCCCGGCCGGAATGGCTTGCGTCAAATGCTCGGTGGGTGGCAGCTTTCCGTCCCGCTGTTGCTGGCGCAGCATCGGCGAATCGATGACGAACGGCGGTACGGTATTGGCTGTGATGCCCTTGCGGGCGTAGTCCAGCGCGACCGTCTTGGTCATGGCGATCACGCCGCCCTTGGTGGCCGAATAGTGCCCCTGCGCGGGAGCGCCCTGCTGACCGGCGGCAGATGAGATGGTAACGATACGACCCCATTTCGCCGCCACCATGTCGGACAACGCCGCTCGCACGCAGAGGAAGGTGCCGGTCAAGTTCACCGCCAGATAGCGGTTCCACTCGTCGAGGGTGATCTTGTCGAACCGCGTGAATCCGGCGATGGCCGCGCTGGTCACCAAAATCTCCGTCGGCCCGAATTCCCCTCGCACGGAGGCGAATGCCGATTCAACCGCCGCCTCGTCCGACACGTCGACTCCGATCGCAAGCGCATTGCCGCCGGCGGTTTCGATCTCGGAGGCGACGGCGTTGGCATTGGCCGGATGCACGTCCATGATCGCCACGCGATGACCGTCGGCCGCCAGCTTGACGGCGATCGCTCGTCCCAAACCGGAACCCGCACCGGTCACGACGGCCGTTCGGGTCATCGGGCAGCTCCTCGGTTTCGGGCCGTACCAGCAAGGTGCTGTACGAATGTATAGCGAAAATGCGAGGGGCACAAGAACCGCCGGCGCGCATCGGCCTCGGGTGCCGCCTTACACGCCAGCACCACCGGGAGCTCCGTGCATGTACAGCGTTTGCCCCGAACAGAAACTCGCTGCGTCCGACGCGAAGAACAAGACGCCGTAGCCGATTTCGTCGGGCTCACCGAGTCGGCCGAGGCCGTTGGTGAGCGCGATCGCCTCCGGATCCAATCCGTACCGCGCGGCGTCGTCGGTCAGGGTGGCGGCGCGTACCGCACCGACTGCGATGGCGTTGACTCGAATGCCCTTCCTGGCCCACGCGGCCGCCATCGACCCGGTCAGGTTGTTCACGGCCGCCTTCGCGGCGGCATAGGGAGCCGCCTGCGGCATCGCCAGCAGGCTGGCCCCCGACGAGATGTTGACGATGGCCCCCTTGCCCTGCGCCATCATCGGCTGGGCTGCCGCCTTGGACAGGTGCCAGACGGCGTTGAAGTTCAGGGCGAGCACGTTCTCGAAGTCGTTGTCGGGCCACTTGAGGATCGACTTCGTCTCCGCTCCCCCAGCACAATTGACCAGGATGTCCAGCCGCCCGAATTCCTGAACAGCTCTGTCGATGAGCGCCCGGCACTCGTCCGCGGACGTCACATCGGTGGACACGGCCACGGCACGGCGGCCCAGCGCCATGACTTCCCTGGCTGTGGATTCGAGCGGGTCGGGGCGCCGGCCCGCCAACACGACGTCGGCGCCATGCTGGGCCAGCACGAGCGCCGTACCACGCCCGATTCCCGTGCCGCCGCCGGTAATGACGGCGACGCGGCCGTCGAGGCCAAACCGACTCTCCATACCGTTTCCTCTTGTTCGTCGTGGCGGTGCGCGAGCGGCGCCCATCGTTTGTACGATCGTATAGCATCGTCGCCTGTGCCGGGGACGACCGGTTCGTTGCCCCTCGGACGAGGCATGCTGTACGTTCGTATAGCGCCCACATGAGGGCGTGCGGAAGAACCGCTGACGAGGAGCCGACGTTGAGCGATCTGTATTACGACCCGTGGGACGTCGACATCGACCTGGACCCCTATCCGACCTACCGGCGCCTGCGCGACGAGTGCCCGGTCTATTACAACGAACCGCACAACTTTTGGGGCGTAAGCCGTTACGCGGATGTCGATGCGGCGCTGAAAGACACCGCCCGGCTCAGCTCGGCCAAGGGCGACATCCTCGAGGTCGTCATGACCGACCCGGTGATGCCGCCAGGCATCTTCATCAACGAGGATCCGCCCTTGCACACCATTCATCGCGCGATCGTGTCCAGGGCATTCACACCGAAGAAGATGCGAGCGATCGAGGACAAGATCCGTGCCTTCTGCGTCGCGTGCCTTGACCCACTCGTCGGCGGGGAGCGGTTCGATTTCGTGGCGGATCTGGGCGCCGAGCTGCCCATGCGCACCATCGGAATGCTTGCCGGTATTCCCGATGCGGAACAGCCTGCGGTACGCGAACACGCCAACCAGGTGCTTCGCAACGAGCCCGGAAAACCGATGTCAATCAAGAAAGATCGCTACTTCACCGGTGAGATGTTCGGCGAATACGTCGAGTGGCGCGAAAAGAACCCATCGGACGACCTGATCACCGAACTGCTCAATGTCGAGTTCGAGGACGAGACCGGGACCACACGGAAGCTGACCAAGCAGGAACTGATCGTGTTCTTGGCGGTGGTGGCCGGCGCGGGCGTTGAAACGACCGGTCGCCTGTTCGGCTGGATGGGCAAGGTGCTGGCCGAGCACCCCGATCAACGCAAGGAACTCGCCGAAAACCATGCGCTGATCCCGACGGCAATCGAGGAACTGCTGCGCTACGAACCACCCGGGCCGCATGTAGCGCGCTACGTCGCCACCGACGATGTGACTTTCCAGGGGCGGGTCATCCCGGCGGGCAGCGCCCTGCTGCTGATGCTGGCTTCGGCCAACCGCGACGAACGTCATTTCGACGACCCCGACAAGTTCGACATTCACCGAAAACCCGGCGGCCACCTCACCTTCGGCCGGGGTCCGCACTTCTGCGTCGGATCTCCGTTGGCCCGTTTGGAAGGCCGCGTGGCGCTAGAAGAGGTACTCAAGCGATGGCCCGAATGGGACATCGACATGCCCGCAGCACGACGTTCGCGTACCTCCACCGTGCGAGGCTGGGACAGCATGCCCGCGGTCATCACCTGAGATGCCCTGAGGTCAATCGAGTCGCGATCAGCACCGGCGGCGCTCGCGTGGGGCGCCGCGCTACCCCGTCGGGCAGGTCGTCGCGGCCTGGCGCAGCACGCCGGTCGACGCCTGGTCCACCGGCAGCGAGTAACCACGAAGCACCGCGATGAACTGCATCGCGTACTGGCAGGCGAACGCCGCGTTCGGCGGCATCCATTGCGCCGGCGGCGAATCGCCCTTGTCCTGGTTGGCCTGCCCTTCGACGGCCAGCAGGTTGGCCGGGTCGTTGGCGAAGCGCAGCCGCTCGGGGGCGGGCCAGCCGTACGCGCCCATGTCCCACGCATAGGCCAGCGGGACGATGTGGTCGATCTGCACGGACTCACCGACCTTGGGGCCGCGCTGAAAGGCGATGGTCTTGCTGGTGTAGGGGTCGTGCAGCGTGCCGGTGGCCACCGCGTCCGGACACCGTTTCACCGACACATACGTTTTGTCCACCAGATCACGGTTGAGGATGTCGTCGCGCGTGTCACATCCGTTGTGCCCCAACGGGGCATCGTTGTCGTCGTCCCAGGCGTCGCCGAACGCCGAGCGCAGGTAGTCGTAGCGGTGCTGGCGCAGGGGCACGACGGCCACACCGGCGAGCACATCGGTGCCCGGCTGCACCGTCGGAACGTCGGCGCGCGCCGCGTATTCGGCGGAACGCCGGGCGGTCGAGGAGCCGACCGTCTGATAGGCCACCAGCAACGCCAGCGCGGCCGCCGCGGCCAGCCACAGCAGTACTTTGCGATTCAACTTTTGTCCAGGTATTCGATGCGGTCGGTGTCGGTGAATCGCGCGGCCAGCAGCCCCAAACCGGGATTGGAGCGGTCCTCGGCGTAGGCCCTGACACAAAAGTCCCGCGCGGCCTCGATGAACTCCAGGTGGTCCGCCAGGGACAGCAGCCGCAGCGTGATCGCCTTGCCGGACTGGTTGCGGCCCAACACATCTCCCTCCCGACGCTCCTTGAGGTCGAGATCGGCCAGGGCGAAGCCGTCCAGCGTCTCGGCCACCGCACACAGTCGGCGGCCGGCCGACGAGTCCGGCGCGGACCAGCTGGCGAACAAGCACAGGCTCGGATGCTGGCCACGGCCGATCCGGCCGCGCAGCTGGTGCAACTGACTGATCCCGAACCGGTCGGCGTCCATCACCAGCATCAC
>NZ_LZLL01000351.1:0-4368 GCF_001669335.1 Mycobacterium sp. 1245852.3
CGGTGAGCTCGGTTGGGCCGTAGGCATCGATCATCAGCCGCCCGGACGCTGCCCACCGATCCACTACTTCGGTGGTGCAGGCTTCACCGGCCACCACCACCGTCGTGGCCTCCAACCCCTCGGGCGAAAGCGCGACCACAACGGACGGGGTGCTGGTCAACACGCTGACCTTTTCGGCGATCAGCAGCGCGCGCAAGTCCTCGGGGGAAGTGGCGAACGACTCGGGTATTACCACCAGGCGCCGGCCCTGCAGCAGTGCCCCGAAGATTTCCCAGACCGAATAGTCGAAGGCAGTGGAATGACTCTGGGTCCACACCTGCCCTGGTGGCAGGCTCTGGTCGAGGGCCCTGGCCAGCCATGTCACGTTATCGTGGGCGATGGCAACGCCTTTGGGCGTGCCGGTGGTGCCGGAGGTATAGATGAAATACGCGATGTTCTCCGGCGCCGGCGCGCCCGGCGCCGTCGTGGGTTGGGTGTCGATCGCGGGGTCATCGATCTCGATGACGGGCCCGGCGAATCCGCCGAGTCGTGGACGCAGACTCGCGCTGGTGATCACCGCCGATGGTGCGGCGTCAGTGAGGATGAACTCGATGCGCGCCGGTGGCACTATCGGGTCGATCGGCACGTAGGCGGCCCCGGCCTTGAGCGCGGCTAAGATCGCGACGATCGCCTCACCGCAACGCGGTAAAGCCACGCCCACCCGTTCACCAGGGGCCGCGCCGTGCCCAATCAGCAGATGCGCCAACCGGTTCGATGCTTCGTCGAGCTTCCGATAGGTCATGCTGCGACCGTCGAAGGTCACGGCCACCGCGTGCGGTGTCCGGGCCGCCTGGGCGGCGAACGCCTCTGGAATGGACGTCGGCCTCGTCATCGGCGCGGTCAGCACCGAGCGGTTGCCCCACTCGTCGAGCAAGTCGCGCTCGCCGGAATCGAGCACAGCCATTGATGACAGCCGTTGCTCGGGGTCGGCGGCCATGCAGACTAGCAGTCGTCGGAATCGGTCGCCCAGGACGTCGATGGCTGCGTCGTCAAACGCGTTGGTGTCGTATTCGATGCGCAGGCGAATTTCACGGCCGGGTGTGGCCTGTACCGTCAGCGTGTAGTGGTTGTATTCGGTTGCAGCGAAGTCGGTTCCAACCAAATCCTGGGTGCCGGACAGCGCGGCCATGTCGATCGGATAGTTCTCGTAGACGAACAGAGTGTCGAAGAGTTGGTCGTGGCCGGTGAGACGCTGGATCTCGCCGAGCGCCAAGTGCTGGTGCTCGAGAGTGTTGTTGTGAGCGTTCTGCAATTGATTCAGCAAGCCCGCGACGGTGGTCGTCGAGGTGACATTCGCGCGGACCGGCACCGTGTTGATCAGTAGGCCGATCATCGATTCCGCCCCGGCCAGGTCGGTTGATCTTCCCGACACGGTGGTGCCGAAGACCACGTCGTGCTGGCCGGTCATTTCGATCAGCAATCCCGCCCACGCGGCCTGCAGCACCGTGTTGACGGTGGTGTGTTGCGAACGCGCCAGCTGGTGAATGGCTACCGTGGTCGCCGCTGGCATCGCGAAAGATCTGCAGCCTCGTCGCCCGAGCCCTAGCCGGCCCGCAGAGCCGAGGACGGTGGCGGCGTCGAGACCGGCCAATACCTCGCCCCAGGACACGCGTGCGGTTGCGAGGTCGCGGCCAGCCAGCCAGGTCACGAACCTGCGGTAGGGCGTGGGCTCCGGTAACCGGTGTCCGTCGTAACTAGCGAGAATCTCTTGCGCCAGCATTGACAGTGACCAACCGTCCACCACAATGTGATGGTTGGTCAGCACCAACCGGTGCCGGTCGTGCGCAACAGCGATGAGCGCAGCCCGGAAGGGCGGGTGTTCGGCCAGATTGCACACTGCGGCCCGCTCGGCAGCGCACAACGCGTCGATCTGCTCGTCGACATCGAGTTCGAGGTATTGCCAAGGGATTACCGGGTCGGCCGGGATGATCTGTACGGGCTGGTCGAAATGGTCACAGAATCGCGCCACCAAGTTGGGGTGGCGGCTGATGCTCGTGTGCACCGCATCGCGCAGCCTGAATCGGTCGAGAAGCCCGACGAGGGTGATGTCCAGCTGGACCGCGTAGACGTCGTTGTCCGAGCCGTGGGCGAGGGTGGCGTGAAACATAAGGCCCTGCTGCAAGGGCGTCAGCGGTAGCACGTCAGCGATCCGGTATTGCTGTTGCAGCTCGTCGATCTGTTGTTGGCTCAGCCGAGCCGGGACGATGTCGGAGGGCGTCAGTCCTCCCCCGCCCTCGCGGACATGGGTGCAGATACCGGACAAGGCGTCGAACCAGAGCCGGCTCAGGCGGGCGACCTGCGCATGACTCAGGACCGATGACGCCCACGTCCATTCGGCTTGCAGAATCGGGCCCGTCTCGGTATCCATGGTGCCGGCATTGAGCTCCACGGTGTGCGCCAGCGGAATCGGCACTGCCGATGCCACGTTCGTGGCCAACAAACTCTCCGGGCTGACGCGCCACAGATCGTCGGATAAGTCGCCCACACCCGCGCCGAGACGCCCCAAATAGTTGAACCCGATCACCGGTTCGGGCCCGCGGAGATCCGCGTCGGGACTCAAATACCGCAACAAGCCGTAGGTCAACCCTTCCGGCATCGCGCGCAGCTGTTCCTTGGCATCCTTGATCACCGTCTCCAGCGCTGCATCACCGGCGCAGACCTGTTTCCAGGACAGCTCACGGGTCGCTAACGTCACCGGGTACTTGGTGGTGAACCACCCCACCGTCCGCGATAGGTCGATATTGTCGGCCAGTTCCTCGTGACGGCCGTGGCCCTCGACATCGATGCCGATCGGCGCCCCCGCGGCACCGAGGAATTCGTTGCACGCCAAGGCGAATGCGATCAACAGAATATCCTGCACCCCGGCGTGAAACGCCGCCGGAACCACGCTGAGCAGTTGCCGCGTCGTGCCCGCATCCAATGCCAGCGACAAACGCCCAGCAGTGACGTAGGTGTCGATGTCCGGTTGCACCGGTGGCAATGCAGGCTCAACCACCAAAGCCTGGGCCCACGTGTCGACCAAGCCCAACACGGTAGGGCTACGGGCATACTCTTCCAACAGCGACGACCAGCTGGCGAACGAAGTGCCCCCGACCGGCAGGGAAACGGGTTCACCGTTGTGGCGTTGAGCCCACGCGATGTTGAGGTCTTCCAACAGAATTCGCCACGACACCCCGTCAACCGCCAGGTGATGGATGAGCAACGCCAACTGTCCGGTATCGGGTACCCACAGCGCACTCAGCATCGCCCCGGCAGCGGGGTTCAACCGCGAGCGCGCCGCCACCAGTGCCTCATGGGACAATGCATCGACCGAGCGCAGACAGTCGCACACATCCACCGCACCCGGCTCGAGGACGACGAGCGACCATTGACCGGCCTCGTTGTCCAGAGTCTTCAGCCGCAACATGGCGTGTCGATCTACCAGCGCCTGCAACACCGCCGAGACATCGGCGTCGCCGACTCCCGCCGGAGCCTGCACAACCAGCGCTTGGTTGAACTGATCGGTTGGCCCCGTTATGTCGTGCAACCAGTGCATGATCGGCGTCGCCGCGACCGGCCCGACGCCTTCGTCGACAACATCCGGCGCGGCACCGGCGAAAGCAGCCACCTGGGCCAGACCGGCCACCGTCTGCTCGACGAACACGTCCCGAGGCCGACACAGAACACCAGCGGCGCGGGCATGCGCCACCACCCGCATCGACAAAATGCTGTCGCCGCCGAGGTCGAAGAAGGAGTCGTTGATCCCGACCCGCTGCACGCCCAGGACGTGGGCATAGATGTTGGCGAGGATCTCTTCGATGGGATTGCGGGGAGGCTGATATTCAGCAGCGCTGTATTCGGGTGCGGGTAGCGCGCGGGTGTCGAGTTTGCCGTTGACGGTCAGCGGCATGGCGTCGAGGACCACGATCGCAGCCGGCACCATATAGGCCGGCAACAGCTCACCCAGTCGAGCACGAGCACTGCCGGGATCCACAGCACCCACTGATGATTCAGTGACGTATCCGATCAGCCGCTTATCACCAGGTGGATCCTCACGAGCGACGACGACCGCCTGCTCCACCCCCGCCACACCAGCTAACGCGCTACGCACCTCCCCCAGCTCGACGCGATACCCGCGAATCTTGACCTGCTCATCAGCGCGACCCACATAGCGCAACTGCCCATCGGGTGTCCAGCACACCAAATCCCCGGTGCGATACATCCGCGCACCCGGCCCCCCGAAAGGACACGCCACAAACCGCGACCCCGTCAACGACGCACGCCGCCAATACCCCACCCCCACACCAGCACCGGCCACATACAACTCACCAACCACCCCTACCGGCACCG
>NZ_LZLL01000352.1:0-4460 GCF_001669335.1 Mycobacterium sp. 1245852.3
AAAGGTGCGTCAGGCGACGTAGTGGGACTAACCGACGACGAGCCGATGTGTGTGCACAGCGGCATCTTCGTCTCGTTCACCACCGCGAAGAAATCATCCCAGACTCCCGAGTGGATGGACGGAAATCCCAGCGGGTGCAAGTTCTCCGAGAAGGCAATGGCTTTCGCGCCCTTGCCGGCGCACCGCAGCGTCTCCTCGACGGCCAGTCGGGTATCCCACAACGGGACGATGACCATTGGGATGTAGCGACCAGGCGCCGCCGCGCACCACTCATCGATGACGAAGTCGTTATAGGCCCGCACGCACTTGAGAGCCAGGTCGCGGTCACCGAGGTGTGCGAACATCTGACCACAGAACCGTGGGAAGAACGGAAAGTTCAGTCCCGCGATCACATGGTCCTCGTCCATGTCAGGGATGCGGGCGACCGGGTCGAAGTAGGCACGAGGCATCTCGTCGTAATTCACTGGCAGCGGCGAGTATTCGGGCGGCCGCTGGTGAGCCGCGACCAGGATGCCCATCACCGACGCACGCGCTTGGTCGTATATCCACGTATCGACGCCGTCGATGCGCTCCACGTGTGGCACTCGATCGCGGTCGGCGGCCGATGCGCGGTCGACCCATAGGTTCGGGGGCTCGATGATGTGGTCATCGACGGAGATCATCCACTGAAGATCTTGCTTGTCCACGGGTTCCTCCCTGATGTCGCTACTACGTTGGCTGCGAGACGGATCGGCGGTCGCATGCCGCCTCTCACCGGCCGATGCGGGCGCCCGGCGTGAAGACGACGGGCAGGGCGCGGTAGCCCCGGGTGACCGAGTTCCCGTGAAAATCAACTTTTGCCCTAGGGGGGATGGCGTAGTCGGGTATCCGATTCAGGGTCTGTTCGACGCCCACCCGAAACTCGAGCCGGGCGAGATTGGAGCCCAGACAGCGATGGACGCCGGCTCCGAACCCGAGGTGGCGGTTTGTTTGCCGGTCGAGAATGCACTTGTTCGGCTCGTCGAACTCGCGCGCGTCGCGGTTGGCGGCCGCATAGTTCACGACGACCGTCTCACCGGGACAGAACTTGTGGTCGCTTAGTTCAACCTCTTCCGCGACTGAGCGATGCAGTCCGTGGACCGAACCGGCGAACCGGATGAATTCCTCTATCGCCGCGGGCATCAACCCGGCTTCGCGTACAAGTCGGTCGCGATCTTCGGGATGGGTGCCAAGATAGAAGAAGGCGAATGACATTGCGCTAGAGGTTGTTTCGAGCCCGGCTTGCACCAGCAGCATCACATTCGCGACAACGTCGTCGAAGCTCAATTTCTCGCCGTCGATCTCGGCGGCGAGTAGAACGTCGATCAGGTCGTCACGCGGCGGTTCACCGCGACGCTTGTCGATCTCGTCGCGTACGCGGAGGTAGAGATTTGTCATCGAACCGTTTCGGATGTCTTCGCTCTCCCCATTGATCGCGAGGTCGGCTGTCTCGATGTAGAGCGGCACGTCCTCAACGGGCATGCCGAGTACGTACCGGAAGAACACGATCCCGGGTTGCTGCCATGCAACGTCTGCGAGATCGCCGCTGCCCAGCTCGATAAAATTGTCGATCAACCCATCGGTGACCGCGCGCACCTGGGGTTCCAGCTCCTTCATCCGGCCCGGAGAGAAATACGGATTGAGAACCTTGCGAAGCTGTTGCTGCCGTGGGGGATCCAAGGTGATCACGATGTCGCCGAACGACATCGGGTTGCCCTCGAGTCCCATGGGCTTGCTGGAGAAGCTGCGCCAGTTCCGCAAAATCTCGTAGCAGTCGTCGTAGCGAGTGGCGATCCACGCGCCCCCCGGCGTGGGGCCCAGGAATGGCACGTCCTGGTGACTGAACGGTCCGTTCTCCCGCATCACCGAGTAGACCTCGTAGAGGAATTCTTGATCGTTGAAATCCTCGTGACGAAGGTCGAGGTTCCGGGCGTGTTCCTCCGGTGATTTGCTCACCATGGGTAGTCCTTTCCGCCCCTGCCGACCTCGAGACAGCGCCAGCGGTCAGCCCGGCCAGACAGCCACCACCGAGGGGCCGACCACAGTCCAGGCACGCCGCAGTCGTACCGCCGTCCACGTGCCATCTGCGCCGGCCCTCTGATTTCTCGCACACGCCGAAATTTGCTTTCGCAGCACAGTAAATCGTCGAATGCACGGAGTCAAGTCGCACTCGATAACTATCTGACAGCGCTTCGAATCGACGCGCCCGCGCAGTGTGCGCGAACGGGCGGCACGCGTGCAGGCTTCCGCTCAGCCGACGGGTGCTCGCTAAAGTATGTGTGATGACCACAGGCGCGCGGCGGCGAGTTCGCGACAAGGACGGCAAACAACGAGCCCTCCTTGAAGCGGCCGCTGAGGTGTTTGCCGAAGCGGGATACGCGGCCGCGGCGACCAAGGAGATCGCCCGTCGCGCGGACTGCTCGGAGGCGATGCTATTTCACTACTTCGGGGACAAGCGAGGCATCTTCGAGCAAGTCGTTTCTCGACAGATCGCGGACCTGGTCAGTGAGGCAGAAGAGCAAGTCGTGGCGGACCTGCCTACGCGCTTCGAGGACTATATCGAGCGGCTTTTCTTTGCGAGATTGAGGATCGATGACCGGGACAGCGGCGTTCCCGGCTGGGACATTTCCGGTCGGGCGTTGTCAGATCCAGACTTCTCGCTGCGGGTGCTGCAACCCAATCACGCACGCCGTACGGCCGTTATCGCCGAAGGCGTTCGCCACTACCAGGCCGCGGGGCAGATCCGGGCCGACGTCGACGCCGACCTGTTCGCCGAGCTGCTGGCCAATTTCATCATCTTCACGACGAGCCTCGGACCACGCTGGTTTGGTACGGCTGAGTCGGACATCCGCGCGCAGATCGAACTGGGTTCGCAAATCCTCGCCAAAGGGGTAAGCACGTCGACTACGAAGCCGCCCGCCAAACGCAGCGGGCGGGGCGAACGGACCCCCAAGGTGCGTGCGGCCGACTGAAAGCTTGCCGACTCAACCGCGGCCAGCGTTATCGAGTCACACTTGACACGTCAGCTTTCGCGTCGCTAGCGTCGTTGCAACCAAGCCGCAACCATGCGGATGCAGAACACTCTGCTCGATCGGCACGAGCGTGAGGACAGGAAGCGGCGTGTGTGCACTCATCGGGGTGGGTAACTCACTTCGGCAGACATTGACACGGAAAGCCGCACGATGATCGCTCTGCGTGGGGTTCGTGTCGTCGAGTGGGCGACGGAAATTTCGGGCCCGTACTGCACCAAGTTGTTCGCCGACCTCGGAGCGGAGGTCGTCAAGATAGAGAATCCGGACGGGGATCCGTTCCGCCGCAGGACGTTTGGCGATCGACACGACGACGGCGCGCTGTTCAAATTCTTGAACGCCGGCAAGCGTTCAGTCGTGGGCACTTCGTTGGCCGACCTGGAGCCTCTGATCGTTTCCGCCGATGTGTTCGTCGATTCTCTCGGCCCTGGGGCACTCGACCGCGAGGCCCTCCTACGGCGAGCGCCACACCTGGTGATCGTGGCGCTCTCTCCTTACGGGTTGACCGGACCGTACCGGGACCGACCCTCGACGGAGTTCACGATCCAGGCGGAGAGCGGAACCCTGGCGTTGCGAGGTCGTTCGGACCAACCGCCCATTCAAGCCGGTGGCCGAGTCTTCGAATGGGTGATGGCCAGCTACGCCGCCGTCGCGGCGCTTGGCGCATTGCGGCGGGTTCAACTCGGCGGCGCAGGCGAACTCGCGGACTGCTCATTGCTGGAGGCGTGTCACCTCAGCGCCAGCGGGTTCGCCGACCTCTATCACGGACTGGCCGGTCGCCCGCCATTGACCGTGCCGGCGCGACAGGTTGAAATCCCTTCCATCGAACCGACCGCCGACGGCTGGGTGGGCTTCAACACCAATACCCGCCAACAATTCGAGTCGTTCCTAGCGATGATCGGCCGACTCGACCTACTCGATGAGGACCCAGCCTGGGCCCTCGCCACGACCCGGTGGGAACGCCGGGACGAGTGGAATCGGATTGTGCGGGAATGGACGACGCAACGTTCCACAGACGAGATCGTCGCGTTGGCCTCCGATCTGCGGATCCCCGTCTCACCCGTCAACAATGGCCAGACCGTGTTGGACCACCCGCAGTTCGCGGCGCGCGGCGTGTGGGGCAGGTATGCCGACGACAGCTTTACCCACCCGCTGGCGCCCTACCGGATCAATGGCCGACGACCCGCCCCCACCGCCGGCGCTCCCCCGCTTGGCGAAATAGCAAAAGTACCCGCCCACAACAGGATTACGACCGGAGCCGAAGGTGCACCGCGACTTCCTCTGGAGGGCATACGAATTCTCGACGCGACAGCGTGGTGGGCGGGTCCCTCCTCCACCCACATTCTCGCCGCGCTGGGCGCTGAGGTCATTCACCTGGAGTCGACAGACCACCCTGACGGCGCACGGATGGCG
>NZ_LZLL01000353.1:0-31103 GCF_001669335.1 Mycobacterium sp. 1245852.3
CACTACTGATCCAGACGGTAACCGGGTGCATCTGACAGATGTAATCCGTTGACTCGCACCGGAAGTGGGTCCGCACAGTTAATCCGCAGGCTGTCGCCACAGTGCTTGACGACGTCATTGACCGTGTCTCGACAAATGTTGGTTATTGTTGTGCGGGTCCCAGTTCCTCTGCCTTCTGCCGAGCCATCAGCAACATCCCGATCAACGTGTCGAGATCTTTGAGCTGGATGTGGATGCTCTGGTCGCCCAGGAGGTCCCTGTCGTGCGTGGTAACCAGCAAGACGTCGGCCCTTCGGAGGTACACGTCGGGACAGGTCCTGGCTGCAGTCGACGGTCGCGGGATCTGACCGATGGTGGTCATTTTTACTCCTCCGAACAGTCGGCCCGGCGGACCGAAACCCGGTTGCATCAATAGGGACGTTGACTGGGCGTCGGTCAACTACACCTTGCTTATTCCAGCAGATCCAGTAGGCGGATGATTCGGTAACCAGCAAAGCAGCGTGGCAGTGCACGACATCGGCAATTATTGCGAACGCGAGATCACCAGCGGATTCACACGGTCCACCTAAGCCCAGTGTTATCACGCCCGCCGTCGGGAGGAGGTCCTAACCTCAGGCCTTCAGCTATGTGAACGAAAGCGTTACGCAACTGGCGTTCCGGGGCTAGCCTACATTCGGGGATCGTGGGCGGAGTTCGCCGTGGAGGGCAATGACCAGTTGCAGCAATCGACGATTTGGTGCTGTTTGCGTTGCATTAATCAGCTTATTGGTTGCCATGAGCGCGACTTCACCGACGGCGCTCGCAACGCCCGATTACGGCCAACTTCCATTGGGGCCAGGGGTGGGTCAGCCGTGCAATGACCCCCTTAAGCTGGCCATCGATCCTTCGGGCGGAGCAATGGTGTGTACGCGTTATGGGCAATGGGTTCAATCTGTGATGCCCTCGGCGGTCCGTGCACTGGGTACGCCATGCTCTCAGAGCGATCCGGTGGCGAAAACTCCCGATGATCACCTGATCAACTGTCAGTCAGGACTTTGGTCGCTGTACCACCCGTAAAGGGGTGGGGAATCAGCCATGAACCAACACCGAGGGCGTCGTGCCTGAACCAAACGTCGGGGGACCATCCAGTGATCAAGCGTTCGCTCCTCTGTATCACCGTTTCAGCCGCAGCGGTTATTTTCGCGCCGCCTGCTGTAGCTGCCCCCTGGGAATTCCAATCGCCTACTGGCAACATCGCCTGCCACATAAGCGAGACGGGGGCTGCCTGCGACATCGGCCAATATCATTTTGCCCCGCCATCGCGGCCAGATAATTGCCAGCACAACTGGGGTGATCGCATTGGCTTCGACCACGGCGGCGGCCCAGCGTTTTTCAGCTGCCACTGGGGTAGCTTTCTCGGCGGACTGCCGACGCAGAACTACGACACGCCCTTGTCCGCAGGGTCAATTACCTGCGAGATTAACGAGTCCACAGGAGTCACGTGCCGTGACGCCAGCACAGGACATTTCTTCGAGATGTCGCAGCAGTCATACCAACTGGGATAAGGGCCAAGGGCGAATCGTGGGAACCTGGCCAAACGTTCACGAGCGACGGAAGGATTGCGCTGATGAGGAACCACATAGTTGGCGGCCTAACCGTACGAAAGCAATTTCAATGGGCTCTCTTCGTACTCATCGCCGCAATGATTTGCGCGGCGGTGGCAGTCCCCTTTCAGGCTCGTGCCGAAACCCCCTTGGCGGCCTTCTGCGCTGACAACGCCGCTCGACTTCAGAGAACTTCACATGAGTCAGGACTTGATCCAGCCGAATGGGCCAGTGATCCCAAGAACCTAGCCAGGTTTGGTTTTCAGGGGCCCGGCGACATCGACACCCTGTATCACATGGTCATCGATCAGGGCGCACCGAATATCACTTCGCACTGGTCGAACGAGAATGGCAAAATCGAATGGCGGTGCTCCGGCCAATGATGGCAATCGCCTTATCGCCCGTGAATATTTTGTTGCGGCTTCAGACAACACCGAGCACAAGGAGCCCTCGATCAGCACGGCGTTTTCGAGGAGTTTTCGGTGGTCAGGTTCTGCTTTCGGTCGCGTTGCTGATCATTGGTTTGGATCTGCCTGTCGCGGTTGCCGATGAAGGCACGCCGGTAGTGGTTGACTGCGGCCAGCCGCAAGTCAAGCCGCAACACATCATTCTGACCTGCGCTGACAACACTTGGGCAATCGACAACCTCGTCTGGCGCAGCTGGGCAGCTGATGGCGCAACCGGCAGCGGCATCGAATTCAAGGTCACCTGCGTTCCAAACTGTGCGCAAGGCTCGCCGACCTATTCTCCGGTGACGATTACGCTCACCGGCGCTACCCCTCCCAACTTCCGTTACACCAGCGCGGTAATCACTAACCAAAACACAGGCGCGTCCGATACCTGGCCGATGGGGTAGACCTCTGACGGCAGGACGGGCATCCGGAACGGTGGTGGTGCGGAAATTGCAGGCGACGTCGTCGTGATTTGTCCGATCCGAAGGCAGCGCTGCCAACACGACGATCCAATTGGGCAAAAGCGCCACAACAATGGTTGACCGAGGTTAGCGTTCTACCGGATTCGGTGGTGAGTTTGCTAAAGGAGTTCGATGAGCGCGCGCTCCAATGTCGGTAGTGCCACAGGATGTCTGGCTGCGATGGTGGTGATGACGGTCTGTGTGGGTCTGGTCGCTGCGGCACCGCCTGCTGCCGCTGACGACAACCAGTTTCTTTCGGATCTCCTTGTTGGGAATATGGCGCATCCGTCGCTGACGCCACCCGCGCTGGTCAAACTTGGCCACCAGGCATGCGCCGACATTGCGGCCGGCGTCTCACCAGATCTTGAGAAGGGTCACCTGGGGACGCAGCTGATGAGCCAGGGCATCGCGTCGTCGAACGCTGAGGTGGGTACATTAATCCACTTCGCACTTCGGGACCTCTGCCCGAATGTCCCTAATACGACAGGCATCTGAACTTAGGGGAGGGCAATGCGACTGAGCCGATTACGCGATCACGTTGTTTGCGTTGCGGTCGCTTACTGCACGGCAAGCCTCGCGATGACACCGTCAATTGTTGCGGAGCCTCTCCGCCTTCCGGCTCCGAGGGGGCCGTTGTTGGGGCAGTCATGCGATGACTTAAACAAGCTTGCCTACGACCCTTCTGTGGGGCAGATCGTGTGTACCGGCGATGGCAAGTGGGTGCGTTCGGTTACGCCCATGGGTGTCCGTCAGATGGGGCAGCCATGCGCCCCTTCGGAGATGGATTCGGTGATGGCTAGCTCGACCGATGGTCATCTGATCTGGTGTCCGTCTTACCGAAAAGTTTGGACACTCTACAAGCCATGACAGGTAGTGCATCGCGGCAATTGCGGCAGCAGTCCGTCAACGATCTCTCCGCCCAACCCCGCAATCCTGAAGGGACAGCCACGACCATCAAGACCTCAATCACCGCACTGCTGATCGGCACCGCTGTCCTGTTCGGGGCAGAGGGTGTCGCTCACGCCGACTCTGACGTTCCACATGCTTGCCAGGCGCTTCTGCACCAACCCAAAACTGCTCTTGATGGCCCTAATCAGGCCGTGCAGGAACTAGAACGGGTTTACGGCCTGGACCCGAATCACGCTGAAGCACTGGTGGATCAATTGATTGTCCTGAACAAAGACGACCCAGCAGGTTGGCGACCCAGCCAAACATGCTTTGACCTGTGGCATGAGGGCTACATCAAATGAAGACGCTGAATGGTGTGGTGACCAAGTTGTCCGCCGCCGTTGCTGTCGCCCTGTCCATCCCGTTTCTGAGTGGCGTGGTCGCTACAGCCCACGCTGACCCCTACTGCTTCCTCGGTAACCTGATCATTCCAGAGGAAGCGCACCACGTGGGCACCTACCGTGACGCTACCTGTGCGATGGTTGCAGACATCGCCACCAGCAACCGCGGCGACTGCCTTCGCGCTGTCGCGGACTACGTCGTGAGCCGCGGTTATGACCCCTACGTGGGCAAAGACATCGCCGTTCACAACTGTTAAGCGCACAGTTGTTGGAAAGCGGGTCTGCGACGGCTATCGAGATCTGCGCATCTTCGCCGTTTCCGAGACAACGGGAAGGTCGTCAGGTAGGTCGGTCCAGCCCGACCCCTCACGACCGCAAAGGGCGGCGCAGCGTCATTCACAGCCTCGACCTGCTGCACCGCTTGAAGATTGGCCCGCGCTGTCCAATCACGAGCCGGTAGGCCTTCGGCGAGTTAGTGCTAGTACAAGGACCTGTAGTCCAGCGATAAACGCACTACCCGCGACGCCGAATGCGATACCTGACAGGAAGCTTTCGTTTGTGTCGTGGTCGATGATGGTTTGGTCGGTGCCGGATATGGGCGGTGGTACGCCAATAGTGTTCTTTGATATCTCGTACGTCCACACCACGACATCCTCGGTTGCTATTGGCGGCGCAGGAACTGGAGGCGGTTTCGGATTGGGGCTGAAATCGGTAGCTTCACCTCCGCTGACGGGACGCTGGTTCCAGTTCACGCGGTTGGCTCTGGGAAACGAAACTGCGGTTCCCACTACGACGGGCGGCGGGGGAGGAGATCCTGCGGGATAGGCGAAGTAGGGCGACGGTCCGCCAGTAAATTCTACTGTCGGCAGACGCGCTTTCGTGTGCGCTCCTGCTGTGTCGTAAGCAAGTCCGTGTAGTCCCGTGAAGTCAGCCGTGAACGCAAATTGAACTGTGCCGCCGGGTATAACACCTCTGAGAAACCTGAAATGGTTTGTTATTCCGGAAATTTCAGCGTTCGGGTATGGTCCATCGCCGTCGCAACTGAGTGCGTCTGGCTCGGGTTGGCAACCCGCAAGCATGGCTCCATCGGGGATAGCAAATGCGACCTCAACTTGGGTCGGTCCCTTGACTGCCTCATAAAGTGTGACGGCGACGCGGGCGCGAACGGTGTCCGCCGTTCGAGGTTGGTCAGGCAAGCGTGGACTCTTCGACACCGCAGACGGCAACGGCGCTAACCCATTGAGCGGCATGCCATGTGTTTCGTCCCACTCAACGGACCGCGTATGGACTTCCCCGCTTGGACTGCTAACCAACACCGGCGCGAACACCACTAGTTGACCGGGCAATTTCACTTCGGATTCCGTAGGCGGTCGGTGATGCCACCCGAAGGTAGCGACCAGCGCGCCAAGCGACAGCAGCGCCACTATTTGTGGCCAGACGCGCTCGGGCCTCTGCTGCGCACACCCTTGTACCGTGGAATTTTCAGCGGCGGCAATCTGTCCACTTAGACGCAGAAAGACGAGAGCTGTCACCGTTTCGAGCACACTTAGCAGCGTTTGCCGCGCTGATCTCCGCATGAGCGCATTATCGTTCAGCCTCACCGGGAAGGGTCGTTGACACGGGCAGTCTTGACGTAATTGTCGGTACGGCTGGAGATCATCGAATCGGGCTGTGAGCGGTCCTGTTTGGTCGCCGGCGGCAAAGTCGTTGAACCTGGGATAGCACCGTCGGACGAGAGTGCTCGTCGTTGCTATGGACCACCATTACGACCTTCGGTTAGCAGCCCGTATTGCTTACCTATTCTCGGCGTCGCTCACATACAACTACGACATCACTGGCCCGCCGCCAGCTGGCAGGCTGGTCTCATTAAAGAGCACATGTGAGACGCGCAGGAGCGGGGTGGTTCACCTCCCGTTCTGCCTGGTCGCCATGTCTCAAAACTCCGTCTTGTTCAAGGTGTCTCAGAAGACCGTCTCGCAGCGGGTTAATGAACCGCATCTCGTAACCATCTCACCGATCTCGCCGCTTCGGGCGGCAGGTCCCGCACGGCGGGATCGGCTCACGCACATTGTTAGTGGCCCAGTGTACGAGGTCGGCCAATTGTGCCGCGCATATTTTCACGTACGGTCCGGTCCACGCCCCTTTATGTGGATTTTGGCCGCTGATCGTTCTGCAACCGGCATGGTGCACACGTGCCGCGCTTGCGCTGTAGTTGCGCGCGATGTTGATCACGTAGCCATTGGGGTGGTCGGTGAGCCACGTCAGATAGCCAGTGTCGTCGTCACGGAACTCAACCGGCGTAGGGCTGTGGACGCCAATCTCAGGTTCCCGCAAGGATTCTTGATCGACAGGTTCGCCGGCGGGCGACCGCGAAGCATCGGACATCGAGTCTTGACTGACCGCTGGATCGTTCAGGCGGTGCGGGGGAATTACGTCGGTTCGGCCCTGAGCGGCAGCGATGCCTACTACGATCTCATTGCCCGCGGTGGGGTCAACATTGACGTGCATGCCGAGCTCGGTGATCCTGCCGTCTCGTGGATGCCATGCGTGATCTGGGTAGGTACGCCCCAGGATTGGGTCGAGTGAGTCGATTGTCGGCTTCCATAGGTTCAGCCAGTTCCTGCGTGTACCAACGGTGAAAGAGAGTTCCAGCCTGACGGGTCCAGCCGGAAGCTCTTTTGCGTCTACGACGGAGGCACGGATGTGCTCTTTAAAGGCGGCAGTCGATGCCGATCCAGTTGTCTTCACGATCAGCAAGTCCGCGGACGGTGGCGATACTTCGTGGGCGGCTTCGATTCGCACCAACGATCGCTCGCTATGCCGCTTCGTGCACCACACCGACACCAGGTCGAGATTTCGTAATCGATAGGCGAGTGGATAGGCGTAATTGTCGAGATCGGCTGCGTCAAGAAGATCACGCGCAGCGGGAAGCCCGACGTCGAGTCGGAGCGCCCATGGGCCATCGATCCGCGAGGTGGCAAGGAGCGCTTCGGTGTCATCCAGATACGCCCGCAGCCGAACCTGGTCGGGATGGTCGGCTTTGTTCCACGACGCCAGCCGAGGCGCGACTCTCAACTGCAGGGCGTCGTTCTCGGGACGGGCATACCAGCGCATTGGCACAAAATAGCGCGGTCCGCCGACACGTCCTCGAAACCAGCGCTACTGGGTAGCTTAAGGATTGGAATAATTATGCGATCTAATTTGTTTTTATTCACATGGAACAACGCAATGCGGTCTTCACTACTTCAGACAACGCACGCCCGACGGCCAGTAAGGGTGTGCGCCTTGGCTATACGCGGGTCAGCACCGTTGCACAGACGCTGGAGCAGCAAAACGATGCGCTTGCGGCTGCTGGCGTGACGAAAACCTTCTCAGACACCATGTCTGGCGCAAAAGATGACCGTCCCGGCCTGGCCGCCCTTCTCGACTACGTTCGCGACGGCGACACCGTCGTGGTATGGAAGCTAGACCGTTTAGGCCGCAACACACTGCACATCCTTGAAACCGTCAAAGCTTTGACCGACCGTGGCGTCACTTTGATCTCGACCACTGATGGCATCGACTCATCTACCGCTGCTGGCCGGATGATGATCGGCGTTTTGGGCGCTCTGGCCGAATACGAGCGCGAGTTGGTGAAGGAGCGCACTGCGCTCAAGCGGGCGATGTCTCTGGCAAACGGCACCAAGTTTGGGCGGCGGAGGAAAGTCGTTGAGCCGAGCCATATTGCGACGGCGAAGCGGATGAAGGACCACGGACACACTAGTCGAGACATCGCAAAGTACCTGGGCGTCAGCCGCGCCACACTCTATCGATATTTAGCCGAAGAAGCCGCTTAGCCCCCTACGGGGGCAATGAAGATGTTGGTGCCCCCAATGGGGGCAACGACCAAACTGCGTGCCCCCGCTGGGGGCAGCGGAAAGTTGTTTGCCCCCCACGGGGGCAATGTATTTCGGTGGTCAGGGCCAGGCAATTTCCTGCCGCCGGCTACCCGATGCCAGTAGATACATCACACGCGCTCACCTGTCGGTGGGTGAAAGGAGAATCCGCTTATGACACTGACGACTGCTCAACTCGACCGGGCGTGCGGCGTCTTGCTCGGGACTGCAGCCGGTGATGCCCTCGGCGCAGCCTATGAGTTCGGCCCCCCGCGGGGACCAGAATTGGAAGTCGCCATGGTGGGTGGCGGAGCTTTTAGCTGGGAACCTGGCGAGTGGACTGACGACACCTCGATGGCTGTCGCCATCGCTGAGGTTGCCGCCACGGGTGCCGACCTCCGTCAGGAGGAGGCGCTCGACGCTCTTTCTCGGCGGTGGCACGAATGGTCCCAGGACGCCAAAGACGTAGGCGTGCAGACCCGCTCGGTCCTCAGCCGTGCGGGACGACGCGGCATTTCCGCGCAGACGGCGCGTGACGAGTCGGCTGCACTGCATAGAAGTACCGGCCGCACCGCGGGCAACGGCTCCCTGATGCGCACCGCGCCGGTCGCTCTGGCTTACCTCGGCGATGATGCCGCGTTAGTCGAAGCTGCACGAGCAGTCAGCGAACTGACGCACCACGACCCCGAGGCTGGTGACGCCTGCGTGCTGTGGTGCCTGGCCATTCGCCACGCCGTTTTGACCGGCGAGTTAGACGTTCGCATTGGACTGCGGCACATCGACACAAATCGGCGAGCTTTGTGGGCGTCGCGACTGGACGTCGCGGAGTCGTCGCAGCCTTCCGACTTCAGGAACAACGGTTGGGTTGTTGAGGCGCTGCAGGGCGCGTGGTCGGCCATCACGACAACGCCGGCCCCGCAGGATGATCCGGCCCAAGGCGTCTTCCGCGCCGACCATCTCCGTCTGGCCCTCGGCGCAGCAGTCCGGGGAGGCGGGGACACCGACACTGTGGCTGCCATCGCAGGAGGGCTTCTCGGGGCCGCCTACGGGGCCTCAGCGGTCCCAGCGCAGTGGCGTCGAATCGTGCACGGCTGGCCAGGTCTCCGTACCCGGCACCTGGTGACACTGGTGACTCAAATCGTGGACGAGGACGAACCGTTCCGCTATGACCCGTCCTCTGTGACGCCGGTTCAACACCCGCATGATGATGGCGTCTGGTTGGCCGATGTCGCTGCCCTGCAGGGCCTCCCGGCGGGCGTGGATGCCATCGTGTCCTTGTGCCGGGTGAATGACGATGACCTACCGCCGAACGTGGAGCAGATCGACATCCGACTGATCGACAAAGCCGACCCAGCAGCCAACCCCAATCTGGACTTGGTCTTGACCGACACCGTCCGGCTCATCGAGCAGCTGCGAAACGAGGGACGCACCGTGCTGGTGCACTGCGTGGCCTGCCAGAGCCGGACACCGACAGTGGCGGCACTCTACGGTTCTCGTCGGCAGGGCGTCAGCGGCCTGCTGGCATTGCAGGAGGTGACCGCGGTTCTGCCGGATGCATGGCCCAACATCGCCTTTCGCGCCGCCTTGGACAGACTCGCTCCGTGAGACTTTAGGAAATCACAGCAGCGCCGATAATCCGGCCGGTGGTTTTCTTATTGAGGTAGTGCTCCGCGTCGTGCGGTTCGGCTCCGTTGTCAAGTGATGACGCTGTAACTGGTGCAATGGTTGAGCCCGCGGCGGGCGGGAAGTAGGGCGCTAGATCGAGTTGAGCGGCGACCAAGTCGTCGCGGTCGACGAGGTTGTCCCACCTAGTGACGGTTGGGGGCACGTGCGCTGGGTGGGGACGCAGCCGGTCGTACACGACAGTGCGAAGGCCGAGAGGCGAGCCAAGCGTGAGCAGCGCTGTGGGGTGGTCAGCTTGGTGGAGGGCCTCGTAGGCGACGACGGAGCCGAGGGAGTGGCCGATGACTAGGCGGGTATCGACGCCGATACGCTCGAGCACCTGCTGTTGGGCGTAGGCACGGGTTTCGTCGTCTGTGAGGTACCTACTTACCTGTGCGAGCGCCCGCCAGACGAATCTGCCGGCCAGTCCGACGCCGAATGGCGCGAACCAGCGCAGTCGGGCGAGGCCGTTAATGGCAGGGCGGAGCGTCGCTTTTGGGCCCATCGCGCCGGTATTGCCCCGTGTCAGTACGTGTAGCTGATTTTGAGCCTCGCATCTGTCCCGGTCATCACCGGCGCACTGCGCTGCGGTCTCGAGCCAGGTTTTGGCCAACTCCTCGGCGAGCTCGAGAGCCGCCTCATTGAGTCCTACCATTGGGCTCGCACCCTGGGCACCCTCGTCGAGGAATTTGTTGCCGTAGTAGGCCATCCGCACGTCGATGTCGCCTGGCCGGCCGTTGCGCCACAAGCGGTCAGCCAGAGCCGGATTGCCACTGCTACGGACACCTCCTGCCAAGGCGGGGATCCACTGCGCCTCGAGGCTATCGGCGGACCGTTGTTCCTGCGCGATGCCGTGTACGAGCACAATCGTTGCCATCTAAGGTTTCTAACAGGAACTACTCGAACACGCCTACCTTCGAGTCCGCGTGGCCCATAGTTGCGGATGTGGTGGGAAGACGGGCGTTGGTCATCGGATCCGAATGTCGTACACAGCACACCCTCGGATTTGTCGGCCAGTTGGCCACCGACCTTCACGAAAGACTAATAACGGCAGGTGGTTGGCGTCCTGCTCTCGGCGGCGATGGTCCAACGCTGAATCCGACAATCGCCGAGCTGAAAGCGGCCGTCAAAACTGCCTTCGCCTACGCGAATGGCGACAGGGCGACGCTGTTGATCGCATTCGTCGGGCATGGTCTGACGACCGGGAGCCAGGATTTTCACTTGCTCGCCATCGACTCGCCCCTTAACCCCGATTCCGATACTGCGTATCACCTCACGCAAGGCATCCGCGAGCAGTTGAATGGCGCGCCGTTCCTCGACGGGCTAATCGTGCTTGTCGATGCTTGCGACGCGGGGCAGGGGGTGGCAGGTGCGGCGAACCGTTGGACTGACGTCCTGCAGGGCGCGTCCGGGCGCATGGAGTTATTCGTCGCTTCTGGGGATAGCAGCGCCTACGACGGTTGTTTCACCCGTACCCTGGCCCATGTTTTCAACGTCGGCGTTGAAAGCGCCGGCGAGTATCTGCTCTGCTCGGACCTCCATCCCTATGTCGCGCAATGCCAGGGCCAGACCCCCCAGCTCCTGTCGTTTGTTAGTGGGTGGGTCGCCCAAGCTGATCCGGGACTGTGGTTGGTACCGAACGTGGCGCGGCGCGGGGATACTGTGACGGGACGGTCATCGGCCGGTCTGGTCGATCAGCTGACCCGCGATGTTGTCATTACTGACGCCATGCGTGAGTCCCTAGCGGACCTCATCGCCGCCGAAGGCTCACGACTTCGGGTCGTGGTTGGGTCGAGCGGGTGCGGTAAGTCGACCTTGATGTCGCTATTAATCCGCCCCGCGTTGGTGGACACGCTTGACATTACGGCCGATTACATAGCCGCAGCAGCCTTCCTTGATGTGACTAGCACACTTGAGTCGCTCTCGGAAGAATTGGCAGGCCAGCTAGAGGCGCGCGTTTCCGGTTTCAGAGAATCACGCGACAGTGTCCAAGCCGAAATGACCGAACGAGTAAAACAAATCACTACTGCGTTCGAGCGCGAGATCGTCATGCCGCTGCAACGCTGCCGCACGCCAGGCCGCCGAGTGCGCATCATCATCGACGGCCTCGATCAATCCGAGGAGGGCGGGCGCGACCTAATATTGAGCGCGATCGCCGACCTCACACGCGACGTCCCTGACGGACTCCAGTACGTGCACGTTTTCGCTGGGGTTCGCAGCGGCAGCGGGGTGGAGACGCGGCCCGAACTCGACCACGCCCACCGAACCGTGTTGGATCCGCCAACCCACGACGATCTTCAACGGGTACTGCCTGCGGTCCCAGCAACGCCGCTGGCGGCGTTGGGACCTTCTGGAGGATGGCTCCTGGCACGGCTCGTCAGCGAAACCCAAGAGGCAGTGACCGGTACGCAGACGTGGGACGTGTCAGCCGCGGTGACGCTCGACGCCCTAGTCCAAGCGCGATTCGCGGCCGCGCTCGACCGCATGAGCCACTCAGGCGCCGGAGTTCTGTTGACCAGCCTGCTCGTAGCAGCGGGCGTCGGCCCTGTCCTGCCCATCGAGTTGGCGGCCAGAATTCTCCGAACAGAACAGTCTCTGACCCTCGTTCGCGACATGATCGTCGAGCTCGGAGCATTGGTAAGTCGTGGCAGACCAGGATTACCCGAAGAGACTGTCGGGATCGCACACACCGAGTTCCTCAGGGTGCTCGAGGTCGCCGTCGTGCAACAGACCGAATTGTTGCTCAACCAGGCTGGCGCCGAAACGCTGTCTATACCTGCCGCCGCCCAAAGGTTCCCTACAGCGGCGCACGGCGCAATACTTTCGGCACTCGGCGAACTGGAATCGGACGGTGAGGTCACATCCAACATCGCCACGTATGCGAGGAACGCGGCCCCACGCCATTACCTGGCCATGGGCGACGCCGACGGAGCGATCAAGGCAATGGTCGCGATGACCACATACAGCGCAGCCGACAACCGCGACCGGTGGGCAAGCTGGCTGCCAACCTTCGAAAAGCAGCTCGGCACCGATCACCCCGCGACCTGGGTTGCCCGCAACAACCATGCCTACTGGCGGGGCGAAGCGGGGGATCCCGCAGCCGCGGTCATCGAGCTGCAGATGTTGGTCTCCCAGCACCAGCGGGCACTGGGGCAAAGCCATCCCGACACGTTTGCTACCCGGAGCAACCTCGCACGTTGGCGGGGCGCGGCCGGAGATGTTGTGGGCGCGGCGGCGGACTTGGAGGCGCTGCTCAACGACCAGATCCGAGTGCTGGGGGAAAGTCATCCCGACACGCTCGTCACTCGCAATAACCTCGTCGGCATGCGAGCGGAGGGCGGGGCGGTGACATCCGCGGTACCCGAGCTGGAGGTGCTGGTGCGAGAACACCAGAAGGCACTCGGTTCAGACGCGCCCAACACCCTGGCTGCCCGCGAAAACCTCGCGAGGAGGCGGGCTGAAGCTGGGGATATCCCGCGCGCGATCAATGACTATGAGGCGTTACTCGATGACCGGATCCGGGTGCAGGGGCCCGACCACCCTTCCACGCTCGCCACCCGCAACAACCTCGCCGGCTGCCGAGCGGAGGGCGGGGACATCGGTGGCGCGATCACTGAATATGAGGCGCTACTGGGCGAGCAGCATCGACTGTTGGGGCAATACCATCCTTTTACGCTGGCCACTCGCACCAACCTCGCGGTGTCGCGCGCCGCAGCAAAGGATGTCTCGCGCGGCGTGGCCGAACTTGCCGCGGTCCTCAGCGACCAGCAGCGAGTGCTTCCCGCTGACCACACGCTGACGCTGACCACCCGCCGCCAACTCGTTATATGGCGCAAGGAAGCCGGTAGCCTTGAACTCCTTGACGCCATCGCCGAACTCCAAGAGGTGCTACGCCAGCACGAGCGGGTGCTCTCGGCGGACCATCCCGACACGCTGACTATCCGCGCCTACCTCGCGGCGTGGCGGGGCGAGGCAGGGGACGTAGCGGGCGCGGTGGAGGAATTTAAAGTACTGGTTGCCGAGCAGATACGGGTGCTCGGGCCGGCACATCCGCACACGTTCGCTACGCGCGGCAATCTCGCCCGCTGTCGAGGTCAAGCTGGCGATGTTGCTGGCGCGATCCGCGAATCCGAAGCTTTGCTCACGGATCTGACCCGGGTACTGGGGGCGAACCACCCACACACACAGACGGCCCGCAAAAATCTCGAGTACTGGCGCCGCCGGCCGTAGAAGCTTCCGTGAACCATGAACGTTCGATAACGACTGTCACAAAGCAAACGGCAACCCCTTGCCCGAAGTGGCGTCGAGGTCGCCATGCTCACCAAGGGAGTGTGGCGGCAGCACCGAAGGGCTTTACGTCTGAAGCGTTGGCCAACGCGATTGGCCGGCCGCAGCACAGCTGATAACGCCTGTCCATAGCCAACGAGACCAACTGTCTGACCAGCATCTCCGCAACACAGCCCCCGCAGCTTGATTCACCAAACGCCAAGAGGGACAGACTGTAAATCCGTTGCAAGAGCTAAGTTTTGATGATCGACTTGGCCCAGGTGACTTGGGTAGCACCGCACTACTCGGCCCCACGCAACTTCCCGTGCTACGCGACGGGCCGCGATAGCATGCCGTCAAGCCGCGTCATGGCTGGGCATCGAAAGCATCCAGCATGGCGTCGATGAATGTTTCGACAGCGGCGAATACCCCTTCGAGGTACGTCAGTGCGTCGCGGCGGTCGTTGTACCGGAATTCTTCCCAGGTGCCGATCCTGGTTGTGGCTGGGTCGTCGGGGAAGGGAAAATAGGTTGTGCCGTCCGGTCGAACGGCAAAACCGGGCGTTGAGCCGCCTTGTATTGCGCCGGCATGCAGTACGTAGTTATCGAATTTCCGCACGTCGTCCAGCGCCGGGGTGAGGTTCGCAAAATGGGACTGGATGGCCGTCTTGAGGGGGCCGTCTTTCAACGAGGCGAGTAAACCCGCAGGGGTGCCGAAGTCCTTCCGGCTGACCCGCTCCTGTACGGCGCGTACCCAGGTCAGCGCATTCATCACCGCATACGCGGCGTGGTGTGAAGCGTGGGGTCCGATGGTTGGTGGCCCTGTCACCGGTTGGGGTATCGGCCGCGGCATGTAGGCGTCGGCGTAGGCCTGCGCGATCTGACTAGCTTCACTCAAAGTTTGGATCTCCCGCTCAACACCGCCTGCGGCGAAGATGATTTCAGGCACCAGCCCGCGCACCATGTGATAGCGCAATTCATCATCGTCGACCCGCGCGCGGGTGGCTGCATCCAACGTCGACACCAGTGCTTGCCAATCGTTGTACCCAGGCAGGTCCGGGGCGTCTTTCCAGGGTGCTTTTTCAATCTTCTGCATGGCCGATGGCGGCCACCTCGTCCGCCGGCTCCAGCCGTCGCGCCTGTCTAACGGCGCAAGATCCCGCGGTGGCGTTGGTGCTGCTGGTTGTTCGTTCGGCGCTTGTGATGGCCCTGCATGCCCGCATAGTCGAGTCCACACGGCAGAGATCAATTTCATCCGTCGATAGTCACAGCTTGATCTGGTCGGCGTATTGCGGGGCAGCAGGTCGCGTAGCGAGGGGGTCGCGGCCGGCATCCGCCACACACAGTTAGCCGCGCCGGTAGTAGACCGACGTGCCGCTGGGCGGCAGGTCATCGAGCTCGGCTAGTCCGCCGAACCCGAGGTCGTCGAGGGCCCGGACGACTTCGCTCGACGGGATGCCGCGATAGAACGACGGGGCGCGGACCTTGGCCTTCAATTCCTCGACGTCGCCCTCTAGACGTGCGATCCGCTCCTCGGGCGTCGTCGCCGGTGGCGGCCGGTGGTCGGCGGCCTGGGCGCGCGTGGTTCCCGAACTCTCCTCGACCACGAGCCCGATGACCCGGCCATCGTGGGCGACGATCGGGCCGCCGCTGTTCCCCGGCCGGGCGATCGCCGAATAGAGGAAGGTCTTTCCCCGGAGCAGGTCGCCATCCCGGGGGGTCTCGGCAGCCGGATTGACGACCTCGCCGCGCTGCACTGTTATCACCGTGCCGGCGATCATGGGCACGTGCGGGTAGCCGAATAGGTAGACGTCATCGGACCAGGCCGGGTCGCGGAAGGCCATGCCCTCTAGCCGCGGCAGGCCCACGCCCTCCGGGAACCGGCATTCGATCACCGCGACGTCGAGTTCGGGGTGCGGGTGCGCGACGCACTGGCAGTTGACCTGTTGGCCGCCGTCTTCGCCGGTCGACGGGTGCACCGATAGCGGGTTGCCGGGGGTCAGCGCGGCGACGACGTGCTTGTTGGTGACGATGCGGGTGTGGTCGAGGACCAAGCCGGTGCCCCAGCGTGGTTCGCCGGCGGCGTCGGTCCCGGAGATGAGAACGGATACCGCGGTGTAGCTAGGGATGATGAGGTCCGCGCCGAAAATCTCCGACAGCCAGAGGTTTCCGCCCAACTGGCCGGGCGATGCGCCGCCCTGCGTTATGTACTGCTGCGCCATGAACGGGGGCACGTAGGGCGCCATGCCGCAGGGCAACAGGAAGCCGACCTGCTCTAGTTGCCGGGTGACCTGGGTTAGCGCGACGATGTTCCCGGCATCGCGCAGCCCTACCGTGTGTAGGTACTTCGAATAGTCGGCGACGCACCACGGTTCGATGGTGGTGGGATGGAGCGTCTTGCCGATCGCGGCAGCGACGCCCGAGTCCTGGGGTGTTGTGAAGAACGCGTGTGCAGACATTGCGACCCAGGTCCGCCAGGCTTGGGTGCCGGGTTCTAGATCGGCGGGCGTCGGCTGCCTGGGCGGCGCGGTGCCGGCGCCTGCGTCGTTGTCGGTGCCTGCGTCGTCGTGGGCGTCCTCCGACGCAGCGGGGTCGTCGCCCGGTCGGTCCTGATGTGTGCTCATACGACGATGATCTCGCGGGCGTCCGACAAGCGAGGGGTGAGTAGGCGTTCGTTACCGCGCTTCGATCTCGTCCGCGGTTACGGGCGCTACACCGCGTCAAGACGCCTTGGTCGACCGGACTATCAGAGCCCCAAAATGCCGACCATTCCCTGCTGCTGCAGACATCTCCAGTGATCTCGTGTGATGAAATTGCGTTGCTAGGGCGGGTTTTCACATGCACACGGAGGATTCCGTCAGCCGCGTCGGTCGTGTGGTAGCAGAGCATGCATCACCCGCTCTCGTCGCCCGTGCGCCGTCAGGCCGTTTAGTCGTCAGCCGCGCCGCAGCCGGTCGAGTTCAGTGTCGAACAGCTCCGCGTATCGCCGCGTCATCGCTGCCGACCGAATTTGACGCCTTCTCCTTTGACGCCGTCAATGCTCAAGAAGGAAACTGCAGGTAACGAACGGGACTGAACCGGACCCAGGAGGAACGAAACGGCACGTCAGACGGCATATTTCCTGGTCAATGAAGGGGTTCGAGTCCCCTTAGCTCCACCAATTGTTTGCTGATTATCGATCGTTATAGCTGGGTATCCAGCAAACCGTGCGTTGCATCCACGTCGTCGCGGTTGGCGTAGCGATTGGGGCCTCGATTGTCGGGCCGGCGGTGCTCACCGCGTCCGCGCACGCGGATTACAGCGGCTATCGCCGCTGCGTGGGAAAGATGACCGAGCCGATCGCGGGCCACGACCCCCAGAACCTGCAACTCGTCGGCGTCATTGAGCAGGATCTCGATTCCGGTGTCTCCCCGGCCGCGGAGGCCCAGCGAGTGGCGCACATGGGATTCGACCCGAGCTTTGCCAACGGCATCGTCCAGTGCGTGATTGAAGAACGTCCGTAGCCGAGTCCAGGCCAGGCTGCGAACGAATCATGGTCGAGCGCAACAGCTTTGGCGGTCGCCTTTTCTGGGTACAGCATGCACGAGCCGACTTGAGCCCACCGGTCGGGCACCATGGGTCCCGAGGGACGGAGTTATCACATGCATCGCCCCGACACGATCATCGAGATCCATCGCGAACGCGTGCAGGATCAAACGGCCGAGATGTTCAGCGGCGACAAGTACACGCAGTCCGTCGACGGCGCCGGCTACTCGGCGACGGCCACCCTCGACCTCACCCTGGACCGCGTCTGGTTCATCCTCGACGCCCGTGGGCGGCTGTGGCAGGAGGAAGCTGACGGTGCATCCCGCGACCCGCTGCGGCACTTCGCGATAGACCTGGTGATTTTCGATTCGAAGATCGTCATCGACTCGGTCACCTGCATCCCGCTGGTATCGCTGCCCCCGGCCACGGTCACCATCCCGGATGGCCCGCGTGCCGGAGAATCGCGCGAGATTGCGTACAACGAGATTCCGTTGTTCGGGCGGTTGACGATTCACGATCAGCTCGAGCCGCACCAGCTAGAGCCGGGCAAGCAGACGATCGCACTGAACTTCACCGCCCAGGACGCGCCCGCGCTGGTGGCACACCCATTGCCGGACCGGCACGCCGGGTGGCTGTTCGGCCCGCACGTCGAACGCCGTGCGGACGGGATCACGGTCTTCGCCGGGCAGGATCCGCGGATCAGCTGGGAACTCGACTATGCCGAGGCGCACTGGATCACCCACAGCATCGCCGGTGAGCTGATGGTGAACCTGGAGAAGCTGCAGCACCCCGGCCTCTCCGACGAAGAAGCCAGGACCAGGGTGCTCGACTCGCTGGCCGCCCAGATCGCCGATGCGGTCCGCCCGCAGCTGGAGGCGATGGGCGACAAGGGGATTCAGACGTTGCTGCCGACGCCGGTGGACGTCGACCCCGAGGCGCAAGACGACAGTACGGTCAAGGAACTCGACGCCATTGTGCAGCGCTTCGACGTCGGCGAGGCGACCGAGGAATCCATGGTGGTGCAGCTGCAGACGCTGCGCGATTTGCCGCCCGGCGAAGAGCTGCCCCCGTCCATTCTTGCCGAAAACCCATGTGAGCGAGCGGCTTTGGCCGCTACCGGGTGGAGCGTTCTGCGGCAGGTCCGGGACACGGTGATGAAGAGTTTCGATCTCGACGAGGGCGACTTCGACCCCGATGCGCCGTGCGCGCTGGCGGGTCCGAAGACCATCAGCATCGGCGGGCAAGACCGAAGCTTGGATGCCCTCGACGCCGACATCGTGCCGCGAACCGGGGATGGCCGGTTGGTCGTGGACGGCACCGTGAGCGCCGAGACCGCGCTCTATGACTTCAACGCCACCTTCAAGGTGACCTACGAGATGGGCCTCGGCGACATCCCCCGCGACCCGAAGGACAATGAGCTGCTGCGCGAGGATGTCGACACCATCGAGCTTCTCGAAGAGACGCTGAAACTGGCGGGTGCGAGGAAGCGCGCCGGCCACCTCGGCGCCGAAGACTACGAGGCCGAAGTCAAGCGCGTCCGCGAGCGATTCGATCGGCTACCCCGGACCGTGGGGGTGCGACCGGCGCAGAACTCCGAGCCGGAGGTGAACGCCGACTTCAGCCTTACGGCGGCCGGCAAGGTGGCCACGGCCGCGGGAGCGGCGGCCGTCGTCGGGCTGCTCGCGCTGCCGGTGACCTGGGTAGCGGGGGCGGCCGGGGTGGGGGCCGCCGGCGCGGGCGGTCTGTTGACCGCCGCGATCGCGCAGTACCTCACCACCGTCCTGACCATCGACTGGTTCGGTACCGGCTTGGGTTCTCGTCAGGTCAAGAAATCGCTGAACGACCAACCCGAGGGCACATCGCTTCCCCCGATCGGGATGCCGATCGGCGTCGACCTCAATCGCCAACGCCTCGCGGTGTACTTCCGTCCGGTGCCGGCGAAATTGTGGATCGATTGCGTCATGGCCGATGCCGACGAGGACCGGGAAGCCGACGACGCGGGCATTCGCGTCGTCGGTGGCCGCTGGCCCAGCGACGGCCACCCGTGGCGGCTGTCGCACGATGACGCCGTGTTGTTCGTCGACGCCGACGAACTGGAGCTCTTCGTCGATCCGGCCGGCGCGGGCGGCCACGAGTTGCCGATTGGCGTCGACATCGGAGAGGGCGGGCGACGCCGACTGCGGGTGCACGGTGATCCCGGCGTACTGCGCCGGCTGGCGCACTGCGACGAGCGCGACTCACCGTAGCGAGACGGGATCCTCCGGGATCAGCAGAAGGCGGCGGCCGAGAACCATCCCCCGGCCACCAGCGCGATGAGGAGCGCCGCGGTGGTTTGCCCCATCATCGCGGCCGCGATGACGCCCACGATTGCGCAGATAAAGACGGTGACGGTCAGGAAGGCGACGAGCAGACGGTGTGAATTGACCGCCGCGCCGGTACGAGGCGCGATGACGGTTTTATGAGGACGATCCACGCCAACCATGAAATCTCCTTCGGTGTGACGCCCGCAACATGCCACGGCGAGATGTGGTCTACATCACATGATAGGCCTCCAGCCGTCGACCGCTCGGTTATCCGCACGGAACGTCGCGGCGGCATTACGATTCGTCGTTATCCACCTGAGACCGCCAATTAGGTTTTCGCCTCGATGCGGATTACTGTTGCCCGCGGTTCGTCCGCGACTCAGGAAAGCAGCCATGCCTGTTCAGCCCACTCTGCTGCGCCGCCAATCGTTGCGCGGCGCCCGCCGAACGCGGGTCGCTCCCCGCGTGAAGTGCCCGATGGTCGGCCAGTGCTTCGACATCGAAATCACTCGCGACGCGGATGGATGGATGATCCGGATTCCCGAGATCGGCAGGGCCACCCGCGCCAGCAGCCGGGCCACCGTGGAGCTGGCCGCCCGCGAGTCCATCGCGACCTGGACCGGCATCCCGATCGGATATGTCGCCGTTTACGTCGCCAGCGAGACCAGCTAGCTACCTAGCCGGCTTGGGCGACGGCGATTGATTTCGTATCCACGTAGCCGTCGAGACCTTCGGGGCCGAGTTCTCGGCCATAGCCGCTGCCTTTGACGCCGCCGAAGGGCGCGAACGGGTCCATGGTGTAGCCCTGGTTGATGCCGACGGTGCCGGTATGGATCCGCGCGGCGAGGGCGAGGGCCCGGTCGGTGTCGTTTCCCCACACCGATCCGGCCAGGCCGTAGTCCGAATCATTGGCGATCGCCACCGCCTGGTCCTCGTCGCGGTAGGGGATGACGGTGATGACGGGGCCGAAGATCTCTTCCCGCGCGATCCGCATGGTGTTGTTGGCCGCCGCGAACAGGGTGGGCCGGACGTACCAGCCGCGGTCGAGCCCGTCGGGCATGTGGGCGCCGCCGACGATCAGCCGTGCCCCCTCCTGCTGACCGACGTTGATGTAGTCGCGAACGCGCTGCTGCTGGCGACGGGAGACCAGGGGACCGAGCTGGGTCTTGGGGTCGCCCGGATCGCCGACGCGAAGGCCGGACATCTCGGCGGCGAGCGCGTCGACGTATTCGTCATGGCGCTCCTGCGGCACCAGGACGCGGGTGAGCGCGTTGCAGATCTGGCCGCTGTTGGACAGGCTGGCCGATCGCACGCCGGCGGCGACCTTGTCCGGTGCCGCGTCGTCGAGGACCAGCGCCGCGGACTTCCCGCCGAGTTCGAGGCTGACCTTGGTGAGGTTGGCCGCGCAAGCGGCGGCGACGGCGCGGCCCGCCGCGGTGGAGCCGGTGAACGACACCTTGTCCACTCCGCGGTGGGCGACCAGGTAGGCGCCGAGGCTCGCATCGCCGGGCAGCACGCTGACCACACCGGGCGGCAGGCCGGCCTCGTCGATCATCTCGGCCAAAAGCAGGGCGTCCAACGGGCTTTCGGGCGCGGGCTTGAGCACGACGGTGCAGCCGGCCAGCAGCGCCGGCACCAGCTTGGTGACGATAAGGAACTGGGGCATGTTCCACGGCACGATCGCGGCGACGACGCCGACGGGCTCCTTGCGGACCAGCACATCGCTGCCGAAGAACCCGGTCCTGGTCTCCTGCCACTGATGCCGCTCGGCCAGGTCGCAGAACGCGCGGATCATGAACGTGGGCAGGCCGACCTGGGCGCGCTGGGCGAAGCTGATCGGCGCACCGATCTCGGCGGTGATGATGTCGGCCATCTCGCCGCGACGCCCGTCGTAGATGTCGGCCAGCCGCCGGATCGCGGCGATCCGGTCCGACGGTTCGCTGTGGCCCCAGGGCGCCGAGGTCAAGGCCGCGCGCGCGGCGGTTACCGCGGCGTCGACGCCGTCGGATCCCGCCGCATCGACCTCGGCGATGGGTTCTTCGGTATGTGGTGAGATGACTTGCACGACACTGCGGTCCATCCGTGCCTCCCGAGGCCAATATCAACTACTTGCTATTGATGGGGTCGAGGATATACCGTCGGCCGTGACGGAGCTCTCACGGATCGGTGAAACCGGTGCGCAGGCGGTTGTTTCGCGCAGACAGTGCTGCGAGACGCGGCTGGGCGCCGACGGTTTTGCCGAGATTGGACTGCTTAAGGAGCGATCATGGCTCGATTCCCCAAACCGCCGGAGGGCAGCTGGACCGAGCACTACCCGGAACTGGGCACCGACCCGGTGTCGTACCACGACTCCATCAGCCCGGAGATCTACGAGCTGGAGCGCGAGGCCATCTTCAAACGGGCCTGGCTCAATGTCGGTCGCGTGGAACAGCTTCCGCGTAAGGGCAGTTACCTCACCAGGGAGCTGAAGGTCGTCAACACGTCAATCATCTTGGTCCGCACGGCATCCGGTGACATCAAGGCCTACCACAACGTATGCCGGCACCGCGGCAACAAGTTGGTGTGGAACGACATGCCGCAGGAAGAAACGAGCGGCGTGTGCCGGCAGTTCACCTGCAAATACCACGCGTGGCGCTACGACCTGAACGGCAACCTCACCTTCGTGCAGCAGGAGGAGGAGTTCTTCAACCTCGACAAGAGTCGCTACGGCCTGGTGCCGGTGCACTGCGAGGTCTGGGAAGGCTTCATCTTCGTCAACTTCGCCAAGAAACCCGAGCAGTCGTTGCGAGAGTTCTTGGGGCCCATGATCACCGGGCTGGAGGGTTACCCCTTCGACAAGATGACCTCCCGCTGGTACTACCGCTCGGAAGTCAAGGCGAACTGGAAGCTCTACATGGACGCGTTCCAGGAGTTCTATCACGCCCCGGTGTTGCATGCGAACCAGTCGCCGACCGCCTACTCAAAGGCGGCCGCCCAGGCGGGTTTTGAAGCCCCGCACTATCGGCTGGACGGGCCGCACCGGCTGGTCAGCACGTCGGGGGTGCGGGCCTGGGAAATGGCCGACGAGATGCGCAAGCCGATCGAGGACATCTGCCAGAGCGGACTGTTCGGGCCTTGGGACAAGCCCGATCTCGGGCCGATGCCCGCCGGGCTCAACCCCGCGAAATGCGACCCGTGGGGCCTGGACTCGTTTCAGCTGTTCCCCAACTTCGTCATCCTCTTCTGGGGTCAGGGTTGGTATCTGACCTATCACTACTGGCCGACGTCGTACAACAGCCACCTGTTCGAAGGAACGCTGTACTTCCCGGCGCCGCGTACCCCGCGCGAGCGGGTCGCTCAGGAATTGGCGGCCGTGTCGTTCAAGGAATACGGGCTGCAGGACGCCAACACCCTGGAGGCGACGCAGACGATGCTCGAATCCCAGGTGATCGACGAGTTCCTGCTCTGCGACCAGGAAGTCCTGATCCGTCACCTGCACAAGGAGACTGCGGCCTGGATCGATGACTATCGCCGGACCTCGACGGCAGGAGTGTGAACACGATGTCGATGTTGCCCGCCGAGTTCGCCGACCTCGAACGGTTCGCCGAGTGGTGCCTGCCCAGCGAACCGGAACGCTACGCCAAGAGGCTGGCCAGCTCCATGACGGAAATGAAGGCCTTCTACGACGCGATCACCCCGCGTGCCGAAGAGGCGCTGGCGTTCTGCGACAAGTTCTCCCTCGACGACCTGCCCGACGACGTCCAGAATTTGATGCATCTGCTGTATTCGATGATCATGGTGTCGTTCCCGGTGGAGTGCTGGAAACAGCCCCGCGTCCCCGATTCGGGTGCTTCGAGCCTTGACTGCGTGTCCGAGCCCGTTCCATGACCTGCGTGCTGCGGGCGGCGCGTTGGGCTGACGTCGTGACGGGTCAGATCCACACGCCGGCGGAGGTGGTGATCGACGGCGAACGCATCGCCGCGATCAATCCCCAAGAGCCGCTTGACGATTCGGCCAACATCGTCGATCTCGGCGACGTGACGCTGCTGCCCGGGCTGATGGACATGGAGCTCAACCTGCTCATCGGCGGACCCGGCGGCCCCGAGGGCCTGCCGTCGCCCATGCATGGCGTGCAGGACGACCCCGCGTATCGCACGCTGCGCGGCGCGGTCAACGCGCGCACCACGCTGGAGGCCGGGTTCACCACGGTGCGCAATCTCGGGCTGATGGTCAAGACCGGGGGATACCTGCTCGACGTGGCGCTGCAGCGCGCCATCGACCAGGGTTGGCACATCGGACCGCGCATCTATCCCGCCGGCCACGCCGTCACCCCGTACGGCGGGCACCTGGACCCGACGGTCTTCCAGCGGTTGGCCCCCGGGGTCATGCCGCTCTCGGTCGCCGAAGGCATCGCCAACGGCGTTCCCGACGTGATCGCTTGCGTGCGTTACCAAATCCGGCACGGCGCCAAGCTGATCAAGGTGTCCGCCTCGGGCGGGGTTATGTCACACAGCACCGCGCCGGGTGCCCAGCAGTACTCCGATGCCGAGTTCGCCGCCATCGCCGACGAGGCCCACCGGGCCGGGGTCCGGGTGGCCGCGCACGCCGTGGGGGACAGCGCAATTCAAGCGTGCATTCGCGCCGGGATCGACTGCATCGAACACGGATTTCTGGCCAGTGACGAGACCATCCAGATGATGGTCGATCACGGCACATTCCTGGTCTCGACCACGTATTTGACCGACGCCATGGCCATCGATCGGATCGCACCCGAGCTTCGCAAGAAGGCGCTCGAGGTCTTCCCGCGGGCAAAGTCGATGCTGCCCAAGGCGATCGAGGCTGGGGTGCGGATCGCCTGCGGCACCGATGCGCCGGCCATCCCGCATGGCCACAACGCCAAGGAACTGGGCGCGCTGGTCGAACGGGGCATGACGCCCGCGCAAGCGATCCACGCGGCCACCGTGGTGGCAGCCGAGCTGATCGAGGCGGACGACGAGTTGGGCAGGCTGGCGCCCGGTTATCTGGCTGACATCATCGCCGTCCCCGGCAACCCCTTCGACGACATCGCCACCACCCTCGACGTTCGCTTTGTCATGAAAAGCGGGCAGATCTACAAGACCCCCGCGACGTAACGGAGGCGGGCATGGAACTGACCGACAACATCCTGTGGCTGCTCAAACAGGCCTTCTACTACTCGCTGACCACCATCAACGAGGCGATGCGCGAACACGGCGTGAGCACCGCCCAGATCGGCGTGCTGCGCCAACTGGCCAACGAACCCGGCTTGTCCGGCGCCGAGCTCGCGCGGCGCCTGCTGATCAGCCCGCAGGGCGTCCAGCTCGCGCTCACCGCCCTGGAACGCCGCGGCCTGGTGGAAAGAAAGCAGGATCCCCAGCACGCGCGCATCCTGCGGGCCTACCTCACCGGCGAGGGCCGCAAGGTCGCCGAAACGGTGGTCAACGACGCGATCGCCGCCCATCAGGAGGTGTTCGGCGTGCTGACCGAGCAGGAGCAACGGACCCTGCGTGAATTGCTGGGCCGGGTGGTCGAAAAGGGCACCGGCCACGAACTGTTCAACGACCACGTCGAGGGCTGACTGCCCGTGGGCAGCGACGGGCTGCACCTGTATCTAGTACTTGAGACTAATCGCAAGTAGTTGATACTCTGGCCGGGATGGGTGAAAGCCGCGCGACCACAACCGCCGGTTCGGCGACCACGACCGACGCCGGGGGCACCGGTGTCGGCATCGCCGCGTCGCCGGATGGCTTTGTGCCACTGCGGATCAAGCGCGTGGTTCGCGAGACCCGCGACGCCGTGTCGATCGTTCTCGATGTCCCACCGGGCAGCGCGGAACAGTTCGGGTACCAGGCCGGACAGTTTCTGACGCTGCTGGTCACCGTCGACGGACGCGAGCATCGACGGTGTTATTCGATGTCGTCGTTACCGGACGAAGACCTGCAGATCACCGTCAAACGCGACCGAGACGGTGTGGTGTCGAACTGGCTCAATGACACGGCCGCAGCCGGCGACCGGCTGCCCGCCCTGCCGCCGCAGGGTCGCTTCGTGTTGCGCGAGACCGACCGAGATCTGATCGCCTTCGCCGGGGGAAGTGGCATCACGCCGGTGTTTTCGCTGCTGCGGACGGCCCTGATGTCGGGCACCCGCGCCACGCGACTGTTCTACGCCAACCGCAGCCGCGACGCGGTGATCTTCGACGAGGCCTTGGCGTCGCTGGCCGCGCGGCACGCCGATCGTTTCGTCCTGCACCACCACCTCGACGACCACACCGGCTTCGTCACCCGAGCGGAGATCGAGGCGTTCGTCCGCGATGCCGGCGACGCCGAGGTATACATCTGCGGGCCCAACGAGTTCATGGAGATTGTGCGAACCGCCGTGTGCGCGGCCGGCGTGCCGGCCGATCGCCTGCACATCGAGCATTTCGACGTCGACGACGTGGCCGCGGCGGCGCCCCCGGACACCGAGGTGGTGACCGAGGAGGTCACCATCGTGCTGGACGGATCGACGACGACCGCGCCGTACCACTCGGGCAACACGTTGCTGCAGACGGCCCGCATGGCCGGGCTGCGCGCGCCGTCGTCGTGTGAGATCGGTTCGTGCGGAACGTGTATGGGCCGCCTGACCCACGGCAGCGCCCGGATGATCAACAACGACGCGCTCGATCCGGACGAGGTCGAGGAGGGCTGGGTGCTGACGTGTCAGGCCCTGCCCACCAGCCCCACGGTGCGGGTGGTCTACGAGTGAGGGAAAGGGTGGAGCGGAGTCGATGACCAGGGTGGCGGTGGTGACCGGAGGCGCCTCGGGTATGGGCGAAGCGACGTGCCATGAATTGGGTCGGCGCGGACTCAAGGTCGCGGTCCTCGATGTCAACGAGCATGCCGCACAACGCGTCACCGACGATCTGCGCGCCGACGGTGTGACTGCGCTGGGGGTGGGTGCCGACGTGACCGATCGGTCCGCCGTGGAGCACGCGTTTGCGAAGGTGCGCAGCGAGCTGGGCCCGGTGACGGTCCTGGTGACCAGTGCGGGCATGTTCGACTTCTCGCCGTTCTTGGAGATCAGCGCCGAAACCTGGTCGCGGATCATCGATGTCAATCTCACCGGCACCTTTCACTGCTGCCAGGTCGCTCTGCCGGACATGGTGGAGGCGCGCTGGGGCAGGATCGTGATGATCTCGTCGTCGAGCGCCCAGCGGGGCTCGCCGTTCGCCGCCCACTACGCGGCGTCCAAAGGCGCGGTGATCACCTTGACCAAGTCGTTGGCCCGTGAATATGCGCCGCACGGGATCACGGTGAACAACATTCCGCCCTCGGGCATCGAAACCCCGATGCAGCACCAGGGCCAGGCCGCCGGATACCTGCCGTCCAACGAGCAGATCGCCAGCAACATCCCGTTGGGTTACCTCGGCACCGGCGCCGATATCGCCGCGGCCGTGGGATTCCTGTGTTCCGAAGAAGCCAGGTACATCACCGGCCAGGTTTTGGGCGTCAACGGCGGAGCGGTGATGTGATTGTGAGGATTCGATGACCAGAGTAGGCAGGCCGCCGGAGGGCTCCTGGACCGAGCACTATCCCGAATTGGGAACGGGGCCCGTGTCTTTCAAGGACTCGACGTCGCGAGAGTTCTACGAACTCGAGCGCGAGGCGATCTTCAAACGGGCATGGCTCAACCTCGCGCGGGTGGAGGAGTTGCCGCGTGTCGGCAGCTACCTGACCAAGGAGATCGAAGTCGTCGGCGTCTCGGTGATCCTGGTCAAGGGCAAGGACGAGCGCATCCGGGCGTTCTACAACGTGTGCCGTCACCGCGGAAACAAGCTGGTGTGGAATGACTTTCCCGGCGAGGAGACGCGCGGGACGTGTCGGCAGTTCACCTGCAAGTACCACGGCTGGCGCTACGACCTGCAGGGCGCCTTGAAGTTCGTCCAGCAGGAATCGGAGTTCTTCGACCTGGACCCCGCGCAGTACGGGTTGCGGCCGGTGCACTGCGACGTGTGGAACGGCTTCGTCTTCATCAACTTCGACCCCGAACCCCGCCAGAGCCTGCGGGAGTTCCTCGGTCCGATGATCACCGGCCTCGACGGTTACCCGTTCGACAAGTTGACCGAGCGCTACGACTGGGTGGCGCACAACAACAGCAACTGGAAGATCTTCGCCGACGCCTTCCAGGAGTACTACCACGTGCCCTCGCTGCATTCACAGCAGGTCCCCTCCGAGGTGCGCGACCCCAACGCCGGATTCACTTGCGGGCACTTCCAACTCGACGGCCCGCACCGGTTGGTCTCCACGGCCGGGCGGCGGCGCTGGCTGCTGCCGCCGGAATACATGTATCCGATCGAGCGGGCCACCCGCAGCGGACTGGTGGGACCGTGGCGAACCCCCGACATCGGTGACTTGCCGGCCGGACTCAACCCCGGCGGGATCGAGCCCTGGGGCATCAGCAATTTCCAGATCTTCCCGAACATCGAGATCCTGATCTATGGCGGGTGGTATCTGCTGTACCGGTACTGGCCCACCTCGCACAACACGCATCGATTCGAGGCCTACACCTACTTCCATCCGGCGCGAACCGTGCGGGAGCGCATCGAGCACGAGGTCGCCTCGGTGGTGCTGAAAGAGTTTGCGCTGCAAGACGCCGGGATGCTCGGCGGGACGCAGGCGGCACTCGAGTACGGGATCGTCGACGACTTCCCGCTCAACGATCAAGAGATCCTGGTGCGCCACCTGCACAAGGTCGTGGTCGACTGGGTCGACGCCTATCGCCGCGAACGGGATTCGGTGGGGGTGTGACCATGCCTGTCAAGCTGCCCAGCGCCTTCGCCGAGCTGGAGGGCTATGCCGAAACATGGTGCTTGGCAACCGAAACCGAACGCTGGAACGCCCGGGTCAACTCGTCGATGCCGGAACTGCGCGAATTTTACGACGCGTTCTTCCCCCGGCTCGAAGAGGCGATCGACTACTGCGACAAGTTTCCCCTGGACAACGTGCCCGACGACGCGCTGAACCTGTTGCACATGATCTATTCGCTGATCATGGTCGCCATGGCGGTGGAGATCATGCATCAACCCGCCCCGGTCGACGCCGCCGACGCGGTGATGATCCGCACCGGTGGCCCGGTGCCCTGAGCTTTCCGCCGTCAGACATCCCTTCATCGAAAGGAGCGACGATGAGTCTGCTCACCATCACCAAGCTCACCGAATCCGTCGGTGCCGAAGTCGCGGGCCTGGAGCCGGCCGCGCTGGCGGGCGACGACTCGGTGGGTGCAGCCGTCCTGGACGCGTTGGAGGACAACGGCGTTCTGGTGTTCCGCGGCCTGCAGCTCGACCCGGCGGCCCAGGTCGAGTTCTGCCGCCGCCTCGGCGAGATCGACCACTCGTCCGACGGTCACCACCCGGTGGCCGGCATCTACCCGATCACCTTGGACAAGTCCAAGAATGCCTCGGCCGCCTACTTGAAGGCCACCTTCGATTGGCACATCGACGGCTGCACACCGCTGAGTGACGAATGCCCGCAGAAGGCCACCGTGTTGACGGCCGTCCAGGTCGCCGAGTGGGGCGGCGAAACGGAGTTCGCCAACTCCTACGCCGCCTACGACGCCCTGACCGAGGACGAGAAGGAGCGGTTCGGCACGCTGCGTGTGGTGCACTCGCTGGAAGCGTCCCAGCGCCGCGTCTACCCCGACCCCTCCCCGGAACAGGTGCAGCGCTGGCGGTCCCGGCGCACGCACGAACATCCGCTGGTGTGGACTCACCGCAGCGGCCGCAAATCGCTGGTGCTGGGCGCCTCCGCGGACTACGTCGTCGGCATGGATCTCGACGAGGGACGCGCCCTGCTGGACGAGTTGCTCGAGCGCGCAACGGTGCCCGACAAGGTGTACAGCCACAGCTGGTCGGTCGGCGACACCGTGATCTGGGACAACCGCGGAGTGCTGCACCGCGCGGCCCCCTACGACCCGGACTCACAACGCGAAATGCTGCGCACCACCGTGCTCGGCGACGAACCGATCCAATAGCATGACCGCGTCCGACGGACATCCACTGCGCCTGTCACCGTTACCCGCCGACGAGTGGGACGAGGGCGCGCGCACGGCGCTGGCGTCCCTGATCCCGGCCGAGCGGGCGAATCCCGTTGGCGCGGGCAATGTTCTGTCGACCATGGTCCGTCATCCCGAGCTGACCGCGGCCTACCTGCCGTTCAACGCCTACCTGCTCGCGCGGTCGACGCTGTCGCCCCGCGTGCGAGAAGTCGCGCTGCTGCGCGTGGTACATCGCAGCAACTGCGGCTACCTGTGGTCACACCACGTCCCGATCGCCCTGCGCGCCGGCCTGACCGAATCCGAGATCGACGGCATCCGATCCGGGCACTGCGCCGATCGGACGGACCAGGCCGTGATCCGGGCCGTCGACGATCTCACCGCCGACAGCACGATCAGCCAGGCAACCTGGGATCTGTTGTGCGAGTTGTTCACCCAGCAGCAGTGCATGGACCTGACCTTCACCATCGGCGGCTACCTCTTACTGGCCTTGGCGGTCAACACCTTCGGCGTCCAGGAGGAGCACGGCTAGACCTGGTCGCCCGCTAGTCCTCGCGGGACAGGGCGGCGCGCGGGCATTCGGCGATCGCCCGCTCGACCAACGCCTCCTGCTCGACGGGCACCGGATCGGCGGTGACCACCGCGTAGTCGTCATCGTCGAGCCGGAAGACATCCGGCGCGATGTTCACGCAGTAGGCATTGCCTTCGCACCGATCAAGGTTCACTACCGGCCGCATGAAGATCCTCCTTCTCCGATCGAGAGCTCGGAGTTTTTACAGTACAACTTGTGTAAACGCTAGCTTAGGGCGGCTGGGCGGGAAACGGCCTCCGATTCGCGACTTCTCAGTGACCTCTCAGTGCCGCGGCCTTAGGCTGGAACCCTGGGTCCGGGAGGTCGACGATGAAGATCGCATCCGTCATCGCCCGCCAACTGCTGGACTGCAAAGCCCGGCCCCTTCTGGAAGTCGAAATCACCACCGACACCGGCTTTGTCGGCCGCGGCGCAGCTCCGACCGGCAGTTCGGTGGGGTCGCACGAGGCGTACGTCCTACGGGACGGGGACCGGACCAGATACAACGGCCTGAGCGTGCACCGCGCCATCGCCGCGGTGGACGACGAAATCGCCCCGGCCCTGATCGGCGCGGAGCTCGACGATCCGCGATCCCTGGACCGGGTGCTGATCGCGCTCGACGGCACACCGGACAAGCACCGGCTCGGCGGCAACGCGATCTACTCCACGTCGATCGCGCTGCTGCGCGCGGCCGCCGCCGCGGCGGGCACGTCCACCTATACCTACGTCGGCGAACTGCTCGGGCTCGAACCGCCCACCACCGTCCCGGTGCCCAGCTTCAACATGATCAATGGCGGGCACTACGGCGACGTCCGCCAGACGTTCAGCGAATTCCTGGTGGTGCCGTACCGCGCGGACTCGATCGAATCGGCGGTCGAAAGGGGGGTGAGTCTGTTCGAGACGCTCGGCGAGGTGCTCGCCGAGCGACTGGGCCGCGCGCCGATGCTGGCGTCGTCGTACGGATACATCGCGCCGTCCAGTGACCCGCACGCCGTCATGGAGGTGCTGGCCGAGGCCGTCGAGCGCGCCGGCTGCGCCGACCTCATGGCGTTCGCGCTGGACTGCGCGTCCAGCGAGGTGTACGACAGCGA
>NZ_LZLL01000354.1:0-9441 GCF_001669335.1 Mycobacterium sp. 1245852.3
TGGCTTTGGCGGTGAAGTCCGGGGTGGTCGGCTCAGGCAAGTCCGCGATGATCGCGCTGACGCCTTGCAGGGCGAGCTCGACCGTGCGCGCCATGGTCGGTGCGTGAATGGAGTCGGTGAACACCTCGGTCGCCTCGTCACTACCAGCCGCAGGGACGGCCGCTGCTGTTCGCTCGCCCTGCAAGGCGTCAGCGCGATCATCGCGGACTTGCCTGAGCCGACCACCCCGGACTTCACCGCCAAAGCCACTGCCATCCTGGCTGATCTGCGCAGGCTCGAGGGCCTGGCGTTGACTGCGGCGCGCCAACCCACGGGGGGCCCTGCGGCCATGAAGGCGTTGAGCCGTGTGCGGCGCACCTACAACGATGTGATGATGCGCGCCGCCGGCTCGCCGTCGGCGACGTTGGGGCAGCGGCTTTACGGCGCCCGCCACCAGGCGGAGCTGAGCCTGGAAGAGGCGGCCATCGGCTCCGGACTGCCCGCCTCAGCCCTTGAAGACGCTGAAGCCGAACGCCCCGTAACGCCCGATGTCACCGACGCTATCGAGCGCCTCATCGCCGACCTGATAGACAGATAACCGATCACGATGTGAGCGAACGATCGATGGCTCCGCTGACGGGGAGCCGCGCGCGTCTTGGCTGTCGTCAGAAGACGTGACTGTGGGGAGCCGCGATCACGAAGCCATGGGTTTGTGGACCGCTGTTGTCGGCACCGATGGCCTTCGGCGCGTTGAGCCTGCACACCAGATCCGCCGATCGCGGCACCCCGCAGACCAGCGATTGGGTGTTCGAGAACGCCCAGAACACGATTTTGTGCCCCGCTGGCAGCAGGACCGGTGCCTGGCCCGTGGTGTCGCCGAAGAAACGTTCGGGCGGGGTGGGCAGAAACCGCGCCGGCCCGTTGGCCTGGGCGTAGACCGTGGGCAGTGTCACTACCCGGGTCCCCGCCGGCGCCCCGGGCAGATCACCCGCGCACGTCACGTCGTGCATCACCTTGACCACGGTCTTTTTGCACAGCAGGCCACTAGGGGTGGTGAACAGCAGATCAGGTAGTGCCGTGAGGTCGCGGGCCTGTTTGGGCAGTGGCCCGCTGTCGTCGATCAGTGCATCAATGTCATCGGGCGCTGCGGTCGCATGCAGGGGCAGACCGACCAACGCCGGCCAGGCAAACGCCAGCCCGATCAATATGAACGATCGTTTCGCAGCAACATCTTTGAGCCGGGTTCTCGGCGCGTGAAAGATGTTGGTGTTCTTCATTTTAATTGGGTGATTTCGGCCAGCGAGACCCACAGGTATGGGCCGGCCGGGTTGATGACGATCCCGCTGTGGCCTTGCGCGCGAGCCATGTTCACCACTTGTTCGACCGTGAGGGGCCCCGCCGCATCAGCGGGGCTCCAAGCCAGAACTTCTGGGCCGCTGGTGAAGCCGAAGATGCTCGAGCTGCCGTCGGGATGTGTGGTGTTGCGAACGGCGATGTGCCCGTCGCCTTGGGACTCGTCGGCGGCGATCGCCAACGGTCCGTTCTGGCGCACCACGTCGACGACGGTGTGCCTGTCGATCTTGCCGGCAGCGTGATCGGCCAGCGCCCGTTTGAGCGGCTCGTTATTCGGATTGCGCAAGGCGAAATCGATTTCGGCGGCCGACAATGCACAGGTGGGGCCGGCGGGGTCGATATAGAGCCAGTCGTTGCCTTGGCTTTGGGCCAGCTCCAGGGCCCCGGTAGCCGACTGCACCAATGACTGCGTGCGCGCACCCGGCGGGTGCAGGCGGGCGATCTCCTCATGACGGGTATAAGCGAACAGCGCCGACCCTTTGCCGTGGGGGCCTGTGCCGCCGCGGATTTGGAGGCGAGACCCGGCCGCGAACGGTGTTTGGCCGGTAAATGCATCGGATCCGGTGATGTCGAAAAGCACCTCACCGAACATGCACAGACGGAGCACCTCGAGCGCCCCGCGCTGGTTGGGTTGTGCGGCGAAGGCGGCGACGGCTTGTCGCAGCGCCACATTGTCGACCAGGGTGGCGCGGTTTCCGTTGTCCTCGGTTGCCATTGCCATACGGATTCCCCTGACTGCACAGATAGCGTGATTCAACGATGGCCTGGTTCTTAACGCGCGTGCGCTGCAGCCTGAACGCGGCGCGCGGTGTCTCGTTGGCGGTTTAGTGGATTTGGTTGCCAAGTTTGGTCACCAGCGCGGTGTTGAGGTAGGTGGTGGCTGCTGGGCCGCCGGCGTTGAGGGCGGCGATTGTGGCGGGGTCATCGACGATGACGAGCGTGCCGCCGAAACTGCTGTATTTGGCGGGCAGGCCGCCGTATCCGCCGCCGCCGGCGCCCGGGTCGGTGCGCAGCAGCAGCATGACGTCGCTGCGTTGAGCGATGTAGTCGACGTCGTCGATGTTGAACGGGACGGTTGGTGGGCCGCCGGGGGCGCGTTTGTAGTGGGTGTTGTAGGTGAAGCCGATGCTTTCCAGGTAGCTGCTCGGCGGTGATGGGACCGCCGCCGCGGTGGTGTTGGTCCCGGTGTAGTTGACCGCGACGATGGATTTGCCGCCGAAACTTCGATGCTCGGAGCGGATCTGGTTCTGCTCGGACTGCGCCTTGTCGACCAAGGTTTTGGCGGTGTCGGTGCGGCCCAGCGCGGTGGCGATCCAGTTCAGTTGGGCCTGCCAGTTCCAGTCTTGGGTGTTGTCGGCGGGTTGGGTCAGCGTGGGGGCGATCGCGGCCAGCGAGTTGTAGGTGGTCTGGTCGATGTTGTCGGTGTCGATGATGAGGTCGGGTTTGGCAGCGGTGATGGCGGCGGTGTCGGCGGCGGCGAAGACAGGTGGGGTGGAATGGATGAGCGGCTGCAGCCAGCTCGGTGTGGTCGCGCCGGGCGCGTTCATCACCACTACAGGGGCGCCGAGTGAGAGCACGGCATCGGGGTCGCCAGCTCCGAGCGCGGCGATGGCCATCGGGCGGTGCTCGATTTTGAGGGTGCCGAATTTGGTGTTCAGGGTCTGCGGTTGGTATGGGCCCAATCCGGTGCTGGTGGTGCCGAACAGGTGAATGCCCACCACTGTCGCTGCGACCAACGCGGCAACCACGATGGTTGCTCCCGCGATCAGCCGGGTGCGGCTGCGGCGCTTGAGTTTAGGACCGGACTCGGTTGGGCGACCGGTCGGGGTTGAGGGGGGCGGCGCGCCCGTGAACGGCTGCGGCGCCGCCCCATTCGCGGATGCTGCGCGGGGATCATAGGCCGGCCACACCGGTGCGGAGCCCGCCGGTAGGGAAGGTCCGGTGGGTGGGTAGGTCAGTGTGGGATTGGTCGGCTGGGAGGGACGAGGCCCGGTGATGGTTGGCGGTGCCGGATTGTTAGTCAGCGCCGCGGTAGTCGCCGCAGCCAGTTCGCCAGCGGTCTGGAAACGATCAGCAGGATTTTTGGCCAGCGCGCGAGCCATCACCTCGTCGATCTGCGGTGGCAGCGTGGGGTTGATGTCGCTGGGGTGCGGAACAGGCCGCATCAGGTGTCCGACCAATATGGCCTCAAGGGACTTGTTGGAGGGGTCCTCATACGGAGTGCGGCTGGTCAGCAGCCGAAACAGGGCACACCCCAGCGAGTAAATGTCGGTGCGGTGATCGGCGAGTCGGCCTTCGATGGTCTCCGGCGCGGCGTAGGCCGCGGTGCCGACCATCGAGCCCGTCGCGGTCAGGGCGGTGGCATCGTCGAGAGCGCGTGCAATGCCGAAGTCCGCCAATAACACTCGTTCACGCTCACTGCCGGGCGCTGCGACGAGGAAGTTGCCGGGTTTGATATCGCGGTGTAAGACGTGCTGCGAGTGGGCGTAGTCGAGTGCGGCGGCGACGTCGGTGATGATGCGCACGATACGGGCCGGGGTGAGGTTGGCGCGGTCCAAATCGTTGGCGGCGGTTCCTTTGACGTATTCCATGGCGATCCACAGGTGCCCGTCGGTTTCGCCTCGGTTGTAGACCCGCACGATGTTCGGATGGTCCAGGCTCGCGGCCAGGTTGGCTTCGCGGATGAAGCGCTCCCTGAATTGGCGGTCTCCGGACAGTTCGCCGGACAGGATTTTCAGCGCCTCGCTGCGGGGCAGCGTCGGGTGGCGGGCCAGATACACCGTGCCCATCCCGCCCTGGCCCAGCACGCCTTCGATGCGGTAGCCGGCGATGATAGTTCCTACATCAAGGGGCATTCAGCGGCTCATTTCCCTGTCAGCATGCGGTATTGGGCGGCCATCATCTGGTGCAGAGCGTGGTCTTGTTCGTTCTGCATCTCGAAGGCGTAGCGGTCGGCGCGGGCCACGCACCAGTAGCCCAGGGTTTCGTTGAAGCATTTCGCCTTGGGCATGCCGCTGATCCCGCCGACCTGGTTGGGCCCGGTCTCATCGGCGACGAGGCGCGCCGCGGAGGCCGTGTCGGGGGTTTGGTAGACCCGGGTTTCAAGGACGTAGGAGACCTGTTGCACGCCAGCGGATTTGAACATCGCCGCCAAGTGGACGGGGTCGCCGGTGGCCAGGTGCAGCGCCCCATGGGCGTCATAGATCCCGTCGCTGATCGACTCGTTTTCTTGGCGGGGGGCCACCGTGTGGGCCATCAACCCATCGGGGTCCAGCGGCAGTTGAGCCATCTGATCCGGCGGGGTCGGCTTGAATTTGTCGACCAGGGGCTGCTGCAAATCCAGTGTGGTGGCGATCAACCCGGCAGCCGTATCGGGTTTGTCAGCCGACGTCGCTGTTTGCGCCAGCACGTATTGCCCGTGTGCGGTCAAGGCGGTCACCGAGAACCGCGGGCCGGGGTCGGGGTATTGCGCTGTCCACTGGTAGGTCAGTGCCGTCGTAGCTGGGTATCGGGGAATCGAAAACGGTTGCGTCGGGAGGGGTTTGGTGTCAAAGGGCATCGTCAGGGCAGCACCTTTGGCTGCCATCGCGGTGATCGCGGCGCTCGCATCAGCCGGGCTGGCCAGTTCCAACACCGTGGTCAGCAGGTCCTTGTAGGGGCCCTTGTCGGTGTGACGGGCGCTGGAAAACCCGGCCAGCAAGTTGTGGCCGTTAAGCGCCTCCCCCAGCGGAGCCCCGAGCAGCGCGTTGACCGCATCGACGTCTTTGACCACGCCGGATTCGATTTGCGCATAGTCGATCAGGTCGGCGTCGACCTCCCACGGGCCCACCACCACGCTGGCCAGGCGGCGCCCTTCGGCCCACCCGCCGCGCAGCGCGTCGCCGGCCACCCCCAACGGGGCGCGGGGGGTGGTGGGGAAGTTCCCAGCATCCAGCAACGCCAGATCCACCATGTCGGGGCTGGCCTCCCCGGGGGCTTTGACCGCACTGCCGGCGATCGTGGTACTGCATGCCACCGTCAGCGCCGCGACCCCGACGGCCGCGGCGCGCAACCACGAACGGATGCGCCCGATCATGGCGCGGTCAGCATCAAGTATTGGGCAGCCATGATCTGATGGGCCTCAACCTCTTGGGCCGCAGTGGCTTTGAACGCGTAGCGCGCCGCGGTGGCGATGCACAAAAACCGCACCGCCCCCAGGTCGGTGATGTCGGGCCCGCGGTCAAAGCAGCGCGCCGAGGGTAAACCGTTGATGCCGGGGGCGGAGTGATAGCCCAGGAACGGCACGTCGATGCGGGCAAGCCCATCAGCGGCGCGCTGGGCGCCGGTGGTATCGACGGCCTCATAGATGGTGGTGCGGTCGACGGCCACGTGGGTGATGCCGCCGTCGTTGAACATCGCCTGGGTGGCCACCGGGTCTGATCGGAAATGTAGCGAGCCGTGCGGGGAGTAGACCCCACCCTGGTTGACGTTTGGATCGGTGGCCGGCACGGTGCGGGCCAGCAGCCCGGTCGGGTCGGCCGGCAAGCCGGCCAGCTGATCGACCGGGGTGGCTTGAAAGTGGTCAGCGGCCGGGCCTTGCAAATCCAGCGTTTTGGCGATCATGTCGGCGACCGCCGCGGAGCTTTCCTTGGATCCGGCGAACTGGAAAAACACGTACGGGCCGTGCGCGCTGAACGCTGAGGCTTCAAAACCCCCGGACAGCGGGGCCACGTAGGCCCACGTGTTGGGATAGTTGGGGATCGCCAGCCGCGTCGCTGGGATATTGCCCGGGCGGATGGTGCCCACATCCGCGGCGGCCATCTCCGCGGCCGCATCCGACGCGTCTTGGGAGCTGGGGAACCGAAACACCCCGTTGTCCAGGATCTTGGGCTTGTCAACGCCGGCCTGCCCCTGTGGCGGTGGCGGGGTGGCGCGCCCACTGACGAAACCGGCCACGAAATGATGCGCGGCGGCGATCGCGGCGATCGAATCCCCACGCACTAGCGCCGACAGCCGTGTGGGCTCGGGAAACGCTGTCGTGGGCGCGATTTCGGCGTTCGTCGGGCTGATCAACGTGGCGTCGATCTGCCACGGTCCGGCCACCATGTCGGCCATCCGCCGGGCCTCGACGCGGCGCCCGGCGGCGTCATCGGCGACGTTGCCCAAGGGGGGCCGGGGCCGGCGCGGATAGTTACCGGGGTCGAGCAGGGCCGCGTTGGCCGCCGCGGGCGCCGGGCCGCCGGACTTGACGGCTACCCCCGTCACCTGGTTCGAGCAGCCGCTGCCCACGACGACCACTACGGCGAGGCTGAGCAGCAGCGGCGATAAGCCCCGGCGCGCGGCGACGATGCTTGTGTGTCGGATCTTCACCGGGCGGCTTTCGCTGATCCGCTCCGGCGCCTGTTGGGCCGTTTGCCCGACCAGCGCCGCAACGCCATGCGGTCGATGAAGATGGCGCTGGCCGCCCGCCGCTCCGAGACAGCCTTGTCGGCCACCGCCATCACCGCGAGTTGGCGCACTCGGGCACCGAGTCGCTTCTCCTGGTCGCGAATGCGGTGCCATTCGGCACCGTCAGCGTCCAGGTCAGCATTGTCGTTGAGATAGTCGATCGCCGCGTCGACCGCGCACTGCTGTAAGTCGGGATTGTCCGGATACAGCAGTGCGGCCTCGCGCGCGACGCGGTGGCAGGCGGTTCCGCGCCGCAGCATCCAGCTGGCGGGCGCGCGCGCTGTTGAGCAGCGTCGCCATCGGCTCAGTCGCCGATTCGTCGCGCACGTCCGATCCCTCCTTTTCTCAGGTCCCGCGGCCGGCCTGTGTGCGCCGGCAACGATGGGAGAATGGTAGCCGCTACTACCAGGGCGTCAGCTGCGATCGCTGATTTTGCCCATCATCGCGCGGGCCACATCGCTGGCTTTCTTGCCCGGCGCGGGCGCCACGTCGCGGAAATAGACCGCCTCGACCTCCACGAGGCAATTGCCCCGCACACCGAGCGCGCGCACCCGCCGCAGTTTCGTGTGCAGGTCCGCCTCTTCCACGGTGGCTTCCACGACCGAGCCGTCGGCATGCACGTCGGTGATCTCATTCTGAAATCCCAAGCCGCTGTCGAGGCGCTGACCGGCGCACCGCGACCACTGCGAACCGAATTTCTCAAACAACGCATTGGCCGCCGCCGCGGTCGGTAACGCGACCACACCCTCGACGAGATCGATCACCGTGGGAAATTCGCCGACATCGGCGGCCCACCACTGTTCGTGAGCAACGTTGACCACCTGCGCATTACGGTAGGCCTCGCCCATGAGGATGTGCGCCAGCGAGGCGCAATCGCTGCGTGAAGCACCCGGCCAGTCCCAGTACATCTCTGCCGGGCCTCCTAACTTCGGCGGCATACTGTCATCGAGTTTGAACGATTGACCGAACACGTGCGACAACTCAGCATCGGTCAGCATCGCCTGCTTGATGACCTCGCCGACCAGCGGCCGCGGTTTGAGGTCCGGCGCCGCGCGCACCGTGCCGCTGACGACGTCAGCGCAACCGGCCACCAGCGTGATCATCGCCGAGGACGCCAGCACCAGGATGAGCCGAAGGCCATTGGGCGCCAAGCGCATCCAAGCCATGGCCGCCCCTCCCTTCTCGCTGGCTTGGTGCTGCTGCTGGTTAGCGGGGGTTGACACGTTCGGCCATCCGGGTCGCGATCTTGAGGCCCTGGTCGGTGCGGTTATTACCGCAGCTGCGTACATCGATGACGATGTTGTTACGCGCGGTCATGGCCCGTTGGCACTGCCATCCCCCCGCACCTTCCTGGGTGTTGATGATGCTGAGCATGCCGTCACGGTTGGCGACCGTGCCCGCCATCCAGATGCTGTCTGGCTGGCCCCGCTCCAGCAGGCGCAAGGTGGCGCCGTTGCATTTCGGCCAGGCCGCAGCCTGCTTGGTCACGAATTCGCTTGCCGCCTTGGCGGTCGTGAAGTAGATCACGGCGCTGTTGTCTAGGTGCTCAACGACTTTCGGGTCCTGCAGCGACTGGGTGCGTATCCCGACCCAACCGGTGCCCTCGAGTTCGGACTCGAGCGCGGGGATTTGGATCGCGCCGCATTCGGGCCGGTCGGTGCTCACGCCGCTGTAGGCCACGTCGTCGCTACCGGCGTCCGGTGTCGGCGCGATGTTCGTCGCACCCTCGATGCTGCTGATAGTCGCCACATCCAGCAGCAGCCCGGGTAGCGCCGACAACGGCACCGTTGCCGCGGGTTGAGGGGTTGGGCTCGGGCTGGCCTGCGTCGAGGACGGGCGGGGGGAGCGAGTCACTGCCACGCTGCCCATGTCATCGGGGCTGCTGGCGACGTTGATCACGATTCCGGTGGCCACTATGGCGACTATGGCCGCGGCGGCGGCGCCGATGCGGGCCCAGAGGGGGAACCGCTGGTGGCGCGGCGCTGCGATCGCAGCAGGGTAGCCCGGGCCAGGGCCCCAGGCAGGCGGGGGTTGCCAGCGGCCGAGGTCTGCGGCAGCCGCGGGGTGGCCGGTGGTGGTGGCGGTGCAGCCGGTGAGCAGCAGGCATAGGGCGGTGGCGGCGAGGATTGCCCAGCGGGCGGTGGCGGTCAGCCGCGATGTACGGGTGCTGTGTTTTGATGCGCTGTTTTCTGGGGTGTATGCGTGCGGTTTTGAGGCGCTCATGGGGCGGTCTCCTTGGCTGGGCCTGGTGGATATGGGTGCAGACGCTACCAACAAAACCACAGCGGCGCAATGTTCGGAATCATTGCGCTCGGTTTTATGCTGTGGTCTAATCCAAAGCATGCATGACAGCACGGCAGCGCCTGAGGGCTTCACCCCTCGGCTTGGACAGGCCCCGGCCGCGACACAGTGGTCCGCCCCGCACCCCGCAACCCCACCTATCCCCGAAGAACAGCAGATGCCCCACCATGCGAACCCACCGCTCCACTTCGCCCAGACTGCCCCGCCATCGGGCAACGCCGCGACGCGCAACGGCAACGGCAACGAGCCTGCTGCGATGCCGCCCACGCGCCCCGGGCCCGGTGAGGAAGTCACCGAGGTGCTGCCGCGGCTGCCGCAGACCTCGGCCGCTGGCAACCCCCGGCGATCCTGCCCCAGCACCTGCCAGACCTGCTGCTCAGC
>NZ_LZLL01000355.1:0-2812 GCF_001669335.1 Mycobacterium sp. 1245852.3
GGCGCGATGCCTGCGCCGGCATCAGGCTGAACCGCACGCGGGTGCCGCCCCTGGGGTCACGGTTCAGCAGGTCGCGGTTGACGAGCTTGGTCGCGAAGCTGGCCTTGGCATTGGGAAGGCGGGCGAACAGCTCGATCAGGTCGGCCACGTTGTCGGACACCATCGCATCGGCCGAGCAGTCACTGTTCTCCCCGATGTCGTAGACCCAGTCGACGGGATCGCATTGATTGGGCTCGGGTTTGACGCCCTGACGGGCGGCGTGGCGTTCGAGGTAACCGGTGATCTTCTCGATGTTCGCAAACACGGTGATCGGGTTGGCGAAGCCCTTGCGGCGCGGGACGTAGCAATACGAGCACGCCATCGCGCACCCATTGGCCGTCGAGGGCGCGATCCAATCGCTGGACCGCTCGTTGCGGCGCGCCGACAGGCTCTTCTTCTCGCCCAGGACGAGCACTTCTCGTTTGATGCGGACCCAGTCCTCGACGTTGCCCTCGTTGCCATACAGGCCCGGAATCGCCTGGTGCGAGGCGACCTGGATGCGCTCGGCGTCGGGAAATCGGTCCAGCACCTGGCGCGCGCGGGGGAACCGGTCGATGTCGGGCTCGTGGTAGATCCGCTTGATGTCGAGAAGACGGTCCGTGAGGTCGGCCGGCGCCCGGTGCGCATTCGTGTCTTCGGCGAGCGTGGGCGGCATGTTTATCCAACGCCCGCCCGCCGGGCGCGGTTCCATCGGGCGGTGGCGAACCGGTGACGCCGTGGCCTTGACTGGTGGGATGGGTCAGCGATTGCGTGACGAACTGGTTCGCGTGCTCAGCGATGGCGGCCGCGGCGCCGACCACGCCGAGACCGCCCTCGGCGACGGACCGATCGGGCAGCGGCTGGAGGCGTCGATCCGCGCGTTGGCCGAGCATCGCGGGCCGCGCAGCAGCATCTGCCCGTCGGACGCCGCCCGCGCGGTGGGCGGCGACGACTGGCGCGCGTTGATGGACGACGCCCGCCTGGCCGCCCGGCGCCTCGCCAGATCGGGTGACGTGGAGATCACCCAGCGCGGCAACGCCGTCGACCCCGACGGCGACTGGGCCGGACCCATCCGCATCCGCACCACCGGGACCTAGCAATTAGCACTGGGGCGCAACGTCTTTCGTCTTCCCACCGGCGTCCGGCCGGCCCAGCGCCAACCGCCGGAACCGCCGGAACCGCCGATATGACAGGATTTCGGCATGAGTGCACGCGGACTTGCTCGCTTGGTTGGTATCCCGGTTCTGATGATGTGGGCGCTGCTGAGTGCACCCATCGGCGGCCCCACAGCCGCCGCCGATCCCTGCTCGGATGTCTCGGTGGTTTTCGCCCGGGGCACCCATCAGGAGCCCGGCCTCGGCAACATCGGACAGGCCTTCGTCGACTCGCTCACCTCGCAGCTCGGCGGTAAGTCCGTCGACGTCTACGCGGTCAACTACCCGGCCAACGACGACTATCACAACAGCGCCAACGCGGGCGCCGCCGACGCAAGCACACACATCCAGGACGTCATCGCCGGCTGCCCGAACTCGCGCATCGTGCTGGGCGGCTACTCCCAGGGCTCGACGGTGATCGATCTGGCCACCAACGCGCTGCCACCCGCGGCGGCAAACCACGTCGCCGCCGTCGCCCTCTTCGGCGAGCCCACCAGCCAGTTCTCCAGCATGCTGTGGGGCGGTCAGCCGCTACCGACAATCAGTCCTGCCTATAGCGGCAAGGTCACCAGCTTGTGTGCGCCCGACGACCCGATCTGCTCCGGCGGCGGCAACATCATGGCCCACGTTTCCTACATCGACGCCGGGATGACGGCCCAGGCCGCCACGTTTGCGGCCGACCGGATCAACCAGGGCTCGCCGCAAACCTAGAGGCGGCCTCAGTCCTTCGCCCGCTCCTCTTGCCGTTGCCGCTTCTCGGCGGCCGCCAACTCGGCCACCCGATCCGCCTCGGCGCGCGTGGCGGCCGCCTCGCCGAGCTTGTCCTCGGCTTCGTCGACCTTGGCGGCCGAGGCCTTGGCCGCGGCCTTCTCGGCGGCCTGAGTCCGGCTTTCCACCTGGCGCTTGGCTGACTCGACCCCCTGCTTGCGCTTGGCGGCCGCCTCGTCGGCGCGCTGCTTGGCCGCGGCGCTCTGCTGCTGCGCCGACTGCGCCGCCGCACGCTTGCGCTGCTCGGCGTTGACGCGTGCCTCTTTGACCTCCTGCTTGGTGGCCTGCTGCGCCTCCTCGCGCTCGCGGATCGCCTCGTCGCGGGCGCCCTTGAGCTTCGCGTCGGCCTGTTCCTTCCGGGCGGCGGCCCTGGCATCCAATTGAGCCGCACGGCCCAGCGCGTCGCTGCGATCGACCAGGGCGGTCCCCCGTTCGACGATCGCCGGATCACCGAGCGCGTTGCCCACCGTGGTGTCGAGCATGCCCAGCGAGCGCTCGTAGAGCAGTCGCGCGGGAGCTTCCGTCGGGATGCGGTTGACCACCCGATCCTCGATCAACTGCAGCGGGAACCGGGCGAGCTGGTAATGAAACCGCAGAACTGCCAACGGGACTTCGGAAATTTTCATCAACTTCTCCTGGGTAAGGCCCGCCGTCAGGGCAGGTCGGCTTCGTCGGTCACGTTCTGGGCATGGCGTCGCAGACGGTCGGCTTCCGACTCGTCGTTGCGGGCCACCTGAACCGAGGTCTGATGCTCGGCGACGGCGTCGACGATGTCCTCGGACGCTTCGCGGATTTCCGCGCGCTCTTCGGCCTTGGCTTGCTGGATCTCGCGCTGCGCGTCCACCTCGGCCTGGGTCTTCGCGGCGGTGGCC
>NZ_LZLL01000356.1:0-1374 GCF_001669335.1 Mycobacterium sp. 1245852.3
GGCGGTCGCGCTGGCCAGCTTGGCGCTCGGCGAGGAGACCCCCCGGATGTGGCGCGGCGCGGCCGACTCGGCGACGGCCGACCCGGCCAGCACCGTCGGCGGCAGGTAGATCTCGGCGGTGGTGCCGGAGCCCGACTCGTTGGCCGCCGGGCCGCGCAGGCCGACCCGGATGCCGTGCCGGGCCGCGATCCGGCCGACCACGAACAGACCCATGTGCCGGGCGTTGTCGGGGCTGACGTCGCCCCCGGCCTGCAGCCGCATGTTGGCCATCCGCCGGTCGGTGTCGTTCATCCCCAGACCGGAGTCGGCGATCCGCACCACGACGCCGCCTTGCGGATCCGAGCCGCCGCGCGAGGCCGAGATCCGCGCCGAGCTGGTCGGCGGCGAGTAGCGCAGCGCGTTGTCGATCAGCTCGGCGAACAGGTGGATGGCGCCGCCGGCGGCCGCGCCGATCAGTGAGCACTCGGGCAGCCCAGCGACTTCGACGCGGCGGTAATCCTCGACCTCGGAGACCGCGGCGTTGATCACCGTGGCCAGCGGCACCGGGTCGCGCTGGTCGCGGGCCAATTGCGCGCCGGCCAGCACCAGCAGGTTGGCGCTGTTGCGGCGCAGCCGCGCCGCCAGATGGTCGAGGCGGAACAGGCTGTCCAGGCGGTCGGGGTTGTCCTCGTTGCGTTCCAGCCGGTCGATGAGCGCCAGCTGCTGGTCCACCAGCGAGCGGCTGCGCCGCGACATGGTCTCGAACATGTCGTTGACCAGCAGCCGCAACCGCGCCTCGTCACCGGCCAGCAGCAGGGCCTGGGTGTGCAGCTCGTCGACCGCGTGCGCGACCTGGCCGATCTCCTCGGTGGTGTAGACCGGTAGCGGGGTCGGAATCGGTTCGGGCCCACCGGCTTTCAACCGGGCGATCTCCTCCTCGAGATCGGTGTGGGCGACTTTGAGCGCGCCGTCGCGCAGGATGCGCAGCGGCCGCACCAGCGCCCGCGCGACCAGCAGCACGACCGCCAACGCGATCACGATCGCGGCCAGCACCAGGACGGTGTCGGTGATCGCGGCCGAGCGGCGCTCGGCGGCCTGGGCGTGCACCGACTTGGTCACCGACGCGGTCGCGTTCTTGATGACCTGGTCGGCGATGTCGTCGGTGGTCTGGATCGAACGCAGCAGGTCGGCGTTGTCGACCAGCACGCTGGCCGGATCGGACATGATCGCCATCCGGCTCACCATCTGCTGTTGCAGCGTCTTGGCCTCCGGCGACCCGGCCCCCAGCACCTCGCTCATCCCGAACAGGGTCGAGGGTTCGGTGCCCGCCAGGGTGGTCATCGAGGTCCGCAGCTGCGGCTCGGGCAGTTCGGCCCCGCGGGTGACCAGGATTTT
>NZ_LZLL01000357.1:0-853 GCF_001669335.1 Mycobacterium sp. 1245852.3
AGAGCACCCGATTGTTGATCGCGGAGCTGACCAGCTTGGTGCCCCCCGCGGTGCGGAACAGCACGGTTCGGCGCTGGACGACGTAGTTGACCGGGAAGATATCGGGCTGGCCGTCGGCGTAGGTGACCAGCCGCCCCAGCGCCGCGCTGCCCAGCAGTTCCCAGCACTCGTGCACCGGCAGGATGACGACTCCCTCATCGGTCATCGAAAGCTCCTTTCCGCGGGTGCGGTTGACGCCGCAATAGACCACGGCCGCAACACTATTGGCGCATCACCGGCTGGGGCGTCGGCCGAAGGTCCCGACCCGTGGGGACCAAAGTCGTTGAACCCGTTGCGTCCCGGCGGCTGCCTTCGAAATATGGGATATTGGGTGGGTCGGTCGCAATCTTTCCAGTTGCCAGACCGGCAGGAAAGGGCTCGCCATGGTCAAGGTGTTCCTGGTCGACGACCATGAGGTCGTCCGTCGCGGTCTTTCCGATCTACTCGCCTCCGATCCGGATCTTCAGATCGTCGGCGAGGCGGGCACGGTGGCCGAGGCGAAGGCGCGCATCCCGGCGTTGCAGCCCGACGTTGCCGTGCTCGACGTTCGGCTACCCGACGGCAACGGCATCGAACTGTGCCGCGACCTGGTGGCGGATCACCCCGACCTGCGCTGCCTGATGCTGACGTCGTTCACCTCCGATGAGGCGATGCTCGAGGCGATCCTGGCCGGCGCCAGCGGATTCGTGGTCAAGGACATCAAGGGCATGGAGCTGGCCCACGCCATCAAAGAGGTGGGCGCCGGCAAATCGCTGCTCGACAACCGCGCCGCGGCCGCGCTGATGTCCAAGCTGCGCGGCACGACCGCGCGCAA
>NZ_LZLL01000358.1:0-6624 GCF_001669335.1 Mycobacterium sp. 1245852.3
CCCGCCGCGGCGAGGGCGAGCAACGACCGCCAAGTGGCGCTGCTGATTCCCCTTAAGGTGTTCATGGCTGTTCTCAATGGTAATGGCCTCCTGTCGGGCGTCGAAGCGCCTCCGGGTCGAATTCATCGGGGAGCCAGTAACTGCCGCGGTGCTGTGCGGTCATGTTGTCGTGTTCGAGTGCGTCACCGTGACCGGATGCGATGTCGGCGATGCTGAACAACGATTCGTTCCCGGGCGTGAAGTAGGAGCTGTGGTCCTTCAGCGGGAAGGTCAGCCCCGGCGCTTCGGCCTTGAACCGTGTCGAACCCCAGCCTTCGACGGCCGGGTCGCTACCGAGCCCGACCGTGACTCCGGTCCCGGGCAGGTGTCCCTGGATGCCGCCGAGGTGGGTGATCGGGTCGGTGGATGCGGCGCCGACATAGACGTGTCCGCCTTCGGGAAGGTGGAAGTCGCCGGCATTGTGGGCAAGGTCGGTCCCTGGACAGCCCACCAGGACAACGTCATTGGCGTGCATCCCGGATCCCGCCGCGGCGTCGGCCACCGTAGTGGAGCCGTAGGAATGACCCACCACGGTCACGTGTGAGTTGCCCGGTTGGTGAGTCACGCCGAGCGCGTTGACATCGCCGGCCAGTAGGCCTCCTCCGTTTCTGGCGAGCGTCGTCTGCCCGATCTGGGGATCTAATGCGCTGTCTGGGGCGTGATACCCCATCCACACCAGAACCGAATTCGATTTGTTCGGATCGGCCCGTTGCGCTTCGTTGTAGATGTTTCGTCCGTCCGTGTGACTCAGATAGCCGTCGCGCACGCTGCTGCCCGTTCCCGGTACGAGCACGGTGGTGTTGTCGGCCTTGTCGGGGTTGCCGATGGCGATGGCTTCCCTGCCGCGACCGTCGAACGCTTCGGGATCGTAGGTCTGCAGGAACACCGGGTTCTTGCTGCCATCGGGGTTCGTCCCGTTCGTGTTGAGGCCGTCGCGTGTCTTGAGCGCGTTGTTGTAACGGGTGATGGCCGACGGCGTCAGGCCGTACAGCTCCGGGTGCTGGGTCACCTGGTCAACACCGACATGGGCTCGGTCAGCGGCGCTTTGCACGCGGGCGATGTCGTCGTTCATCACCGCCTGGTTGACCGTGTCCCGGCTCACGGTCTCAATGCCGTTGAGGTTGCCCAACTCCGGCGGATGCTGTGCGAGCAACTGATCGCGCTGTTCCTGACTGAGGGAATTCCACCACCGCTTGACGTCTTCGGGTCTGGTGTTCGGTGGCGGGATGTGAATCTGTTCGGGTTTGTCCTGGGCGTCCACCGGCGCAAGCGGCTTGGGGTCATACCCGTCAGCACGCAGATTTCCCAGCGAGTTCTGCAGCGTGGCCGAATAGTCGTTGCGTATCGAGTTCAGCTGGTTGAGAGCGTCTTTGGTGTCGTTGACGGCGGACGTTTTGATGGCATCGATGATGGCGTGCAGTTCCCGCTGGGTCTGCGCGTCAGGGTGTTCCCGCAGATCCTGCTCCGCCAGATCGATCAGATGGTCGAGCTGCTCCAATTGCCCTTCCAATTGGGCGATCTCGCGGGCTCCCGCCTGTTGCGCGTCGGCCAACGAAGCGGCGATGTTCTCCAGGTCTGCGCCGATTCTGGGCAACTGTTCGGATTGCGCGCCAAGCGATTTGACGGTGCGCTGCACTTCAGCGGAGTCGTTGATCGGGCTGCCGCCGTCCTGATGGTTCCAGGCGGCGTTGAAGCGTTGCTGCGCCTGCGCGAATGCGTGGTCGGCCTCGGCCGTGTGGCGGCCCGCCCCATGGAAGGCTTCCGCCAGACGCGCGATCTGGGCCGGGTTACCGGCCTGCAGGGTTCGGTTGATCGCCCACGGGTCGCCGCCGGCCCCCGCGATCAGCTCCGCGATGGTGAGATGCTTCAACTGCATCGCATGTCCGTACCGCGCACGGGAGAAAGATTACCGCCGCCAGGTTGTCGATCAATTCACCTTCGGCTGCGAGCGTCACTTTGGATGCCAAGGGATTTCGCCATGAGACGATTCGTGACCCCGATGATCAAAAGGACTCGAAAACGCTAGCGCGACAAAGCAATTAAGGTCAGGAGCACAGCAACAGGACACCCTCCCGGCGGACTTGGAGTTGGAGGAAGTACCGGGAGGGTGCCTGGCTTTTGTCGACGCTGGTCACCTGGCGCGTGAGTCGCCCTCCACGACGAATAAGAGCCGATCGACGAAGGCGAGGTCGTCGGCCAGCTTTTCGATCAGCTCCGCGGCGCGAGCCTGCCGGACCCCGGCCAGGCGATCGTGCGCGGACACGGCCGACTCACGGGCGGCGAGGATGGCGGTGCGGCATTGGCGTAACGCGCCGAGAGCGTCGGGAGAACCAGCCATGATCGCCCCCTGGGTGAATGCTGTGCTGGATGAATTCCCCCCAGTACGCCCGGCGACACCGGCTTGACCGAATTGTTACAACTTGCCTTGTATTAATTGCGCACGTGTCGCACAGCGGGCGCCGGCGGCGAGCGTGGACGACGCACGGCGCCGGCCGAAAGAGGCTTGGTGGCAGGTACAGGATTCGAACCTGTGAAGCTTCAAGCCAGCAAACGTCCAACCAGCGTGATATGGCTTCTAGCAGCGGTGATGCGCCTCCTAGATAAGGGCATCCGATCCTGACAATGGCTCTCCGGCTGACACCCAGGTTTTATGAAAATCTTGGTGTGGGGTCCGGGGAACCGAGGTGCATCGGTTGGACGGCTTACGGCACACCGGTTTTGGATGATGCACGTTTTAGAGCCGACAGATCTGTTGCCGGTGGGCTATGAATCAGCAGCTTGACGTTTCGGCCGCCGCAATGTCCGGCTTCGGCTCGATCCGTCGCCGCCTGACAAGCGGCTTTTCGCGCTCAACGGCTGCCTCGGCGGCCGACCAGATCTCGCGAATCGCGTTCGGGGACCACACGTCCCGGACTTCCCTGCGTTGCCCCTGCCGTAGCCTAATCGCCATCTATCCCGCCTCCGCTCGACACGCAACTCTGCGGCACCCGTTCAAGTCCCCAATACCGCATTTCCTACTCCGCCCGACGCATATCATTATGCATCATGTTTTGCAACCAACCCTTGATCGCCATCCTCGGCCATGGCGAACGCCGACGCAAGTAGGTCGGCGACCAGGCTCACCGCGTGGATATCGCTCTCGACCAGGCTGTTTGCCCGAGGCGCATCGACACTAATCATGCCGTAGGCCTCGTTGCTGGTGTTTATCCCTACCGTAATGAATGTGTTGTAGCCGTCCCCTGTTCCACGAAAATCGCTCATGTGGGGGTGATTGCGGTCACGAATGTCGGGAACGAAGCGAGGCTCGCCCGCTTCAACTAATCGGAAGGCAGCTGCCCCTCGCCCACCCGTGTTTTCGTCGGTCTTTTCGTCGTCTCTTCGGAAGGGACGTCGCTGCCCACCCGCCCGTCCGTGATAGCTGATGCAATCCATCTGGTCGCCCTGGGCGTTTATGCGGTAGACAGTCGCGCGTATGCTTCGCACCTCGCACAGCAACAGCACCAAAGCCCCCGTAGCCTGCGAAGCGACCTTTATGAGCTGGGTAGAACGGTCCTGCGCGTTCATAGCAGGCATGTCAGCAACAAGTTTGGCGATGGGCTGGAGTGCATCCTTCATGGCCACGATATATGCGTCCGCCTGTAAGCCGTCGATGGCGGTCACGTTTGCGGACGCCCACTGCTTGGCGACTTGAAGCAGTCCGCTGAGGATGATCACGAATATGCCGCCGCCGACATAGGCGTAATCACCACGATCATGGAGACTTTGCCCGACGGTAACCAAAAAAGTTCCAAATCCAGGCCCGAGTGCGGCTGTGAGCGCCAGGATCCAATTCGGATGCTTGTGGAGAATTACCGCCACATCGAGCGCCAAGTCCCTGGCGGTCCCCCCCGAACGCCGCCTCTCTATGTCGGACACCTCGGCATGGTATCCAAAGTCGTCCTTGGGAAAACCTTCCGCGTTGCATACCCGACGCGCGCCGATACGTTTCTCACGCAAGACGTGCCGCGGGTCGATCCGGGAGCCGCTAGGAGGGATGCCGATGCCGATCCACCTACGGCGGCCCAGTCCGGCAAGTGCCTGGCGGCCATACACGGCGCCGCCGCCGAGCAGCCGAGAGCTTCAGGAGGATGCGGAATTCCTACCAAGGCAAGCAACCGTCATGGATGAGATGCGGCAAAGCTGCGGACGTCTTCGCCGGAACCTAACGACGTCATGACCTGCAGAAACTGTGGTGGCAGGTACAGGATTCGAACCTGTGAAGCTTTCGCGACGGATTTACAGTCCGCTCCCATTGGCCGCTCGGGCAACCTGCCGCCAGACAGGTTACAACGAGCGAGTAGACAAAGCACAAACGCCTATCACCGGATGAAGGGACGGAATGCATGGCGGACTCATCGTTCGACATCGTCAGCAAAGTGGATCGCCAGGAGGTCGACAACGCGCTCAACCAGGCCGCCAAGGAGCTGGCCACCCGCTTCGACTTCCGCGGCACCGACACCACAATCGCCTGGAAGGGCGACGAGGCTATCGAGCTGACGTCGTCCACCGAGGAACGCGTCAAGGCGGCCGTGGACGTCTTCAAGGAGAAGCTGATCCGCCGGGACATCTCGATGAAGGCCTTCGACGCCGGCGAACCGCAGGCCTCGGGCAAGACCTACAAGATCAACGGCTCCCTCAAGCAGGGCATCAGCAGCGAAAACGCCAAGAAGATCACCAAGCTGATCCGTGACGACGGCCCCAAATCCGTCAAGACGCAGATCCAGGGCGAGGAAATCCGGGTCACCAGCAAAAAGCGTGACGACCTGCAGGCCGTCCAGGCGCTGCTCAAGCAGGCCGACCTGGACGTGGCGCTGCAGTTCGTCAACTACCGCTGACCGGCCCGGCGCGGTTTCCCGGTTCCTAGCCCGACCAACCGGTGGGTCTCTAGGCTAGTGACGAGTCCCACAATTTGAGCGAGGTTCGCGATGACCGTGACTCCCCAGCAAGCCGCCGACGGTGGTGCGACCGAGGCCGGGTACACCGACGTGATCATCGTCGGTGCCGGCATCTCCGGCATCGACGCGGCCTATCGGATCACCGAGCGCAATCCGCACCTGACCTACACCGTCCTGGAGCGGCGAGCGCAGATCGGCGGGACGTGGGACCTGTTCCGCTACCCCGGGGTGCGCTCGGACAGCAGCATCTTCACGCTGTCCTTCCCGTTCGAGCCGTGGACCCGCAAAGAGGGCGTGGCCGACGGCGTGCACATCCGCGAGTACCTGGCCGCCACCGCGCGCAAGTACGGCATCGATCGGCACATCCGGTTCAACAGCTATGTGCGGTCGGCCGACTGGGACTCGGCGACCGACACCTGGACGGTCACCGTCGAACAGGACGGGGCGCGCAAGCTCTACCGCGGGCGCTTCCTGTTCTTCGGCAGCGGCTACTACAACTACGACGAGGGCTACACGCCCGACTTCCCGGGCATCGAAGAGTTCCAGGGCACCGTGGTGCACCCCCAGCACTGGCCAGAAGACCTCGACTACACGGGCAAGAAGGTGGTGGTGATCGGCAGCGGGGCGACCGCGGTCACGCTGCTGCCGTCGTTGTCGGACCGGGCCGCCAAGGTCACCATGCTGCAGCGCTCGCCGACCTATCTCATCTCGGCGTCCAAGTACGGCACTGTCGCCGCCGTCTCCCGAAAGCTATTGCCCCGCAAGCCCGCCCATCTCGTTGTTCGCATGTACAGCGCTCTGACCGAGGCGGTGTTCTTCGCGTTGTCGCGCAAGGCGCCGGGGTTCGTGCGCTGGCTGTTGCGGCGCAAGGCGATCAACAACCTGCCCGCCGGCTACGACGTCGACACCCACTTCAAGCCGCGCTACAACCCGTGGGATCAGCGGATGTGCCTGATCCCCGACGCCGATCTGTACAACGCGATCACCGCGGGCTCGGCCGAGGTGGTCACCGACCACATCGACCACTTCGACGCGACCGGCATCGCGCTGAAGTCCGGCGGCCATCTCGACGCCGACATCATCGTCACCGCCACCGGCCTGCAGCTGCAGGCGCTCGGTGGGGCCACGATCAGCCTGGACGGCACCGAGATCAAGACCAGCGACCGCTTCGTCTACAAGGCGCACATGCTCGAAGACGTGCCCAACCTGTTCTGGTGTGTGGGCTACACCAACGCGTCGTGGACGCTGCGGGCCGACATCACCGCCCGGGCGACCGCAAAACTCATGGAGCACATGGCCTCTCACGGCTATACCCGTGCCGCCCCGCATCGCGGCAACGAGCCGATGACCGAGAAGCCGTCGTGGGACATCAACGCCGGCTACGTGTTGCGCTCGGTGCACATGCTGCCGAAGTCGGGCACCAAGCGGCCGTGGAACGTGCGGCAGAACTACCTGGCCGACGCCCTGGACTACCGCTTCGACCGGATCGAGGAGGCGATGGTGTTCGGCCGGGTCGATGACCGCGCGCCGCTGGCCGGCTAGCCCGGTCTGAGTGTTCGTGAACTGCTACTAAATCGCAGGTGTCCGCAATACGCTGATCGCCATGGCATCTGAGAAGCGCGAACCCAAAGTCGTTGTGCTCGGTGGCGGT
>NZ_LZLL01000359.1:0-4328 GCF_001669335.1 Mycobacterium sp. 1245852.3
GCGGGCTCGATGATGTCGGCGACTTCCTGTTCGGCGCTCGACCAGTCGAAGTTTTCGTTTCCAGCAGGCTGATTTGCAACCGGTGCGGACGCTTCGGCCGGCGGCGCCGCCAGCGCGGCGCTGCACCGTTGCAACAGGCTCAGCGCGTTGACATTGCCGGCGTCCTGCGTCAACACCGTGCTGCAATGGCCCAGCGCCTCGGCGTAGCGGCCTTTGTCCGCCAGCAGGCCGGCCAGATGCAACCGCAGCTCGATCACGTCGGGGCTTTTGTCCACCGCGTCCGACAGCGAGCGAATGACGGGATCTTCGGTCTCAAACGCACCCAACGCCATCTCCCGGTCGTGATACATGCCAACTGCCCAATATTAGGCGGCGGCACAACCGTCAGGCCGAGGCGATCATCGCCACCGATCCCATGGCGAGCACCATGCCGATCCCCTGCAAGCGGGTCACCCGCTCGCGCAGTACCACCATCGCCAGCACGACCGTCGCGGCCGGATACAGCGAAATCAGGATGCTGGCCAACGACAGCAGCCAGGTGTGCAGCGCGGCCAGCATGGTGATGTTGGCGAAGATGTCCAGCACGGCGACGGCCACGGCCAGCTTGAGCGGGCGGCCGCGCGGCATCGCCAGGTTCTGGCTGGTTTTGGCCATGGCGAACACGACCAGGCTGGCCGCCACGCGGGCGAACACCAGCGGCCACAGCTTGCACACGTGCGGCGCCTGGTGCAGGAACACCAGGTTCAGCCCCATCGCCGAACCCGCAACCACTGTGAGCCAGGCCACTTTTGGAGTGAACCGGTATGGCGTTCCCTCCACGGGAGCCTCGCGGCTGACGAGCATCACCGCGGCCAGCGCCAGGACGACGCCCACCAGGGCCGCCTGCCCGGGCCGCTCCCCCAACGCCATGCCCACCGCTACCGGCACCGCGGCATTGAGCACCGCCGCCAACGGCGAGACCACCGAAATCGGGCCGGAGCCCAGCGCCGCGAAGAACGCCCACATGCCGAACGCCATGCCGATGCCGTAGAGGCATCCCCACACGACGGCACCGAGGTGAACAGGCCCGCCGACGAACACGGCCATCACGCCCAGCAACAGCGTCTCGATCGGGTAGGCGACCAGCATGACGCGCAGCGCGGCCACTCGCCGCGCTGCCACGCCGCCCACGAAATCGCTGACGCCGTAGGTGACGGCCGACAGCTGGGCGTAAGCCGCCCCGATCAGGTCATGCCCTTTGCTCGACGTCCCATTTCACGGACCACCTCACGCTGTGCATCACGTTGCGCCATGTCCTGGCGCTTGTCATAAGCCCTTTTACCGCGCGCGAGGGCCAGCTCGACTTTGACCTTGCCCTCAGAGAAATACAGCGACAGCGGCATCAAGGCGAGGTTACCATCTCGTATCTTGCCCACCAGTCTGTCGATTTGTTGCCTATGTAACAACAACTTTCGGTTGCGACGCGGTTCATGATTGGTCCAGCTACCGTGCTGATACTCGGGAATGTACAAGTTACGCAACCAAACTTCGCCGTCGTCGATCGTTGCGAACGCGTCAGCTAACGATGCTTGGCCCAGCCGAAGGCTTTTCACCTCGGTGCCTTGCAAAGACACCCCGGCCTCGAACAACTCGATGATCGAATAGTTATGTCGCGCTTTGCGATTGGTGGCGATAACCTGTTTGCTGCCACCTTTGCCGCCCGCCGCCTTGGCTCGGCCGGAACCCTTGGCCACAGCTACCGCCGTATATAGAGGCGCAAGGTCGCGTACGCCGTCACCGCCGCCATCGACACGCCGAGCAGGAACAACCACGGCGAGATATAGAGGATGTCGGCGTAGTCGACCTTGGCGATCAGATGAGCTTGGTAGAACTGGCTCAGCGCGTTGTCCAGGAACAATGCACGGACCAACATGAGACCGAGCACGGCGATGGCGACACCGATGGACGCGGCCAGCATCGCTTCCACCAGAAAAGGCAGCTGGGTGTACCAGCGGCTGGCACCGACCAGCCGCATGATTCCGATCTCGGTGCGCCGGGTGTACGCGGCGACCTGCACCATGTTGGCGATCAACAGGATCGCTCCGACCGCCTGCACCAGCGCGACGGCGAACGCGGCATCGCGCAGGCCGTCCAACACGGCGAACAGGCGGTCGATGAGGTCCTTCTCGTTGAGGATGCTGCGCACCCCGGGCTGGCCCTGCATCGCGGCATCGAACTCCGCGTGCTGTTCGGGGTTGTTCAGCTTGACGATGAACGACGCGGGAAACGAGTCCTTGCCCGCCACGTCCTTGAACTCCGGGAACTTCTTGATGGCGTCGTTGTAGGCGTCCTGGCGGTTGACGAAGCGCACCGATTTGACGTCTTGGCGTGCATCGATCTTCTCGCGCAACCCTTTACACGGCGCGGACGCACACGTGGTGTCGTTGGCCGAGATGTCGTCGGTCAGAAACACCTGCGTCTCGACGCGGTCGAGATAGATCTCGCGTGAATTGTCGGCCAGCCGGACCACCAGCAGACCGCCGCCGAACAGGCCGATGGAGATCGCGGTCGTCAGGATCATCGCGGCCGTCATGGTGACGTTGCGGCGAAGTCCGGTCAGAACCTCGTTGAGTAGGAAACCGAAGCGCACTTAGCGGTCCATCCCGTAGATGCCGCGCTGCTCGTCACGAACCAGCCTGCCCAGCGACAATTCGACGACGCGCTGGCGCATCGAGTCGACGATGTGGTGGTCGTGCGTTGCCATCAGCACCGTCGTCCCCGTGCGGTTGATCCGCTCCAACAAATCCATGATGTCCTTACTGGTGTCAGGGTCGAGGTTGCCCGTCGGCTCGTCCGCCAGCAGGACCAGCGGCCGGTTGACGAACGCGCGGGCGATCGCCACCCGCTGCTGCTCACCACCGGACAACTCGTGGGGCAACCGATTGGCTTTGCCGGACAGGCCGACGGTTTCCAGCACGTCGGGCACCACCCGATTGATCGCGTCGGGTCGTTTGCCGATCACTTCCAACGCGAACGCGACGTTCTCGTACACCGTTTTTTGCTGCAACAGGCGGAAGTCCTGAAAAACGCAGCCGATGACCTGGCGCAGCTTCGGGACGTGCCGACCGCGCAGCTTGTTGACGTGGAACTTCGACACCCGGACGTCGCCGCTGGTCGGGTTCTCGGCGCCGAGCAGCAGCCGCATGAACGTCGACTTGCCCGAGCCCGACGGGCCGATCAGGAAGACGAATTCACCCTTGTCGATCTTGACGTTGACGTCCTCCAGCGCCGGACGGGCCGACGCTTTGTACTTCTTGCTGACATGGTCCAGGGTGATCATCACGGCACGCCAGTGTAGCGGTGAATTTCGCTGGCAAGCGAAGTCAACTGGCCGGCGGCGGCGAACTCGGCACCGGGCCGGGCCCCGGTTGCGGTTGCTGCGGCGTCGGTGTGGCCGGGCTTGAGCTGGGCGGGCAGAACGGCGCCGGCAGGATGCACGGCAGCTGCGGCAGCTGGAACGGCGGCGTCGTGGTCGTGGTCGTCGTCACCGGCGGCGGCGGTGGCGGGGGTGGTGCCGGCGTACTCGTCGACGTCGGCGTGTAGGTGACGGTCGCCGGGGGCGCCTGCACCCGGCTACGGGGCACCCAGGTGTAGTTGGGATCGGGCACGAAACCCGGCGGCACCACTTGCTGGGCCGGCGGCTTGGGTGCCGGCTCCGGGCGGTAGGTGTCGTAGACCCACCACGCCAGGAAGAAAGCGATGATCAGTACGAGCGTCGACGTGCGCATCCGCCCGCCGAACACGTAATTGGGCCAGCGATGCTCCGCATCCTTGTCGTCGCCGTCGCCGCGCTTCTCGAGGATGTTCAGGGTGAACTTCAACGCTTCTGCACCGCACCTTGGACTTCATCGTCGGTTTGCTGTTCGGCGGCCTGGGCGGCCGGCACCGAGGGGTCTTCGACCAGGCCGACCGTCGCATCCGCCGCGGTCACGATCCCGACGCGGGCCAGCGCCCGGATGACCAGGACGCGCAGCTGCCGGCCGACCTCGAACTGCTTGCCGGGCAGCGTGCGGGCCACCATACGCAGGGTGACCGTGTCGACTTCGATGCTCTCCACACCCATCACCGTGGGTGCATCCAGCAGCAACTGGCCCAGCACGGGGTTGTCCATCGCGCGGTCGCATTCCTGATGCAAGACCTCGTTGACCCGGTTGAGGTCGGCGTTGGTCGACACCGGGATGTCCACCACCGCGCGTGCCCAGTCCTTGGACAGGTTGACCACCTTGACGATCTGCCCATTGGGGATGGTCAACACTTCGCCATCGGGTGAGCGCAGCCGGGTGACCCGC
>NZ_LZLL01000360.1:0-1098 GCF_001669335.1 Mycobacterium sp. 1245852.3
TGCCCACGGGTATCCGCAGCAACAGCCACTCCGGGTATGCCGCCGGCGGCTCGCGGCCGGCCATCGATCGGCGCACCGGCGCCAGCTGAGTCGTCGCGGCCACGGTGGCCGCCGCCGAGCAGGCGACCAGGGAGCCCAAGCGCAGGCCGGCCCACAGCCGGGGCGGCCGCAGGCCCAGCGGAGCGCGCGTGACCAACACGAGCAGCCCACCCACCGCGGCCTGCAGCGCTGTCCGCCAGTTGGCCGGCAGCCTAGGGCTGACGAAACTCCAGCCGACCAGGGCGGCGGCCAGCGACACGGCGCGGATCCGACGAAAGGCCATGTCGGACATCAAGATTCGCCGCGAGCACTCATCCGAAGAGCCGCGGCAACACCGCCTCGGAGGTCTCGCGCAATTCGGCCAGGGTGATCGTGAACAGGCCCTGCACCTCCACCGCGTCGGAGGCCTGGTCGACGACGCCGATGCGCACCGCCGGCAGCCCCCGCGCCTCGCACATCGACCGGAACCGGCTCTCCTCGGTGCGCGGCACCGCCACCAGCACGCGGCCGGCCGACTCGGAGAACAACGTCACGAACGGATCGGCGCCCTCGGGAAGCACGATGCGGCAACCGGTTTCACCGGCCAGGGCCGCTTCGACGACGGCCTGCGCTTGGGCTCCCTGGTCGCCTGCTCGGCGGCGGCCACCGTGGCCGCGACGACTCAGCTGGCGCCGGTGCGCCGATCGATGGCCGGCCGCGAGCCGCCGGCGGCATACCCGGAGTGGCTGTTGCTGCGGATACCCGTGGGCACGGTGTGGTCGGAGGAGTCCGCCTTTCGCGGTGCGCTGGCCACCGCCGGCGCCGTCGCTTTCGGCGCACGCGGTGGGCGACTGTTGCAGGCCAGCGCCTTTGGTCTGTCGCACATCGCCGACGCGCGGGCGACGGGTGAGCCGGTGGCCGGCACCGTGCTGGTGACCGGGATCGCGGGCTGGCTGTTCGGTTGGCTGGCCGATCGTTCCGGCAGCCTGGCCGCACCCACGCTGGCGCACCTGGCCATCAACGAAGCCGGGGCGATCGCGGTGCTGGCGGTGCAGTCGTCGCGCCGCTGATGGTCAGGGA
>NZ_LZLL01000361.1:0-6270 GCF_001669335.1 Mycobacterium sp. 1245852.3
CCGTGCTGCGCCGGCGGTGATGTCGTGCCCTTGAAATGCCGGATGCCCGACGCTCCATACAGGTGGTAGTCGAGTTCGCGTCCGCGGTTGGCGCCGTCGATGGTGTCGGCGCTGGTGTCGGTGGTCGCCGTGGGCAGCTTGCGGTAGCCGTACTGGTCCACCGGTGTCACCGCCATCCCATCGGCCGACAGCGCCAGCAGCATGCGCAAGCCCGCGTCTTCGGCCAGGTAGGCCGGCGCCGGTCCCGCGTCGAAATCGTCGACCTGGCGCAGACTTTCCAGGTCGACGGCGGCGACCTTGCCGCGGTCGGGCTGCGGCACGAACACCATCCGCTGGTCCTTCTGGCTGATCTGCATGTTGCGCCCGGATGCCATGGGGGCGGAGAAGCGCGTCTTGGCATCGCTGCCGTGATCGCCGGCGGTGACCTCGGCCAACCGGTGATCGCCGGTGAGCGCGATCAGGGCGCCCGTGCCGTAGGACCACACCGGTTCGTGCAATGGGACAGCTATCCGCCAGACGTCGACCGCGGGCGCGCTCTCCAGCGACGCGCCCGGCCGCGAACAGGCTGTGGTCAGCGAGGCCGCCGCCAGCCCGCCGACGACCGCGCAGCGCAGCAACGCCCGGATGCGCTGGCCCGTGCGAAGTTCGGCGCCCATCGACCACCCAATCCTTTCGATGGTTTGTCCAGGACATACCCCGCGCGGGCGCCGCCACACCCCGTTTGGCGGTCGGATTGGTCGGGTAGCCGACTCGGGAGCGCGCACAGCCCGCGCGCCGCACCAAAGATGGGAGGGACACTGTGGCACCGAACGCCATCCAGTCGCCCACCGACGTGGTCGACTTTCTCGTCAGTCAGCATCAGCAGATCAAGGCGATGTTCGCCGAAACCCTGGCGGCGTCCGGAAAGGCCCGCGAGAAGGCCTTTGTCGAGCTGCGGCGCCTGCTCGCCGTGCACGAAACCGCCGAGGAAGAAATCGTTCACCCGCGCGCCAAGCGCAAGATCTCTGGCGGCGCCACCGTCGTCGACAAGAGGCTGCGCGAAGAGCACGAGGCCAAGACCGTCCTGCAGAAGCTGGAAAAGCTCGACGTCGACAGCGAGGAGTTCACCCGCGAATTGACGAAGCTGCGCGACGCGGTGATCGAACACGCCGAGCATGAGGAGCATGACGAATTCGCCAAGCTCGGTGAGGAATTGAGCGGCGACGAGCTGGAACGGATGGGCCGCGCCGCCAAGCTCGCCGAAGCGATCGCCCCCACCCGGCCGCACGCCGGTGTGGAATCCCAGGCGGCCAACCTGGCCGCGGGACCGTTTGCCGCGATGCTCGACCGGGCCCGCGACGCCATCATGGGCAAGGGCTGAGGCAGCCACCCCTGGCGTGTACCCCCGCTCGGTGGGGAGCGGGGGTATCCACGCCGCTGGGAAGGAGATCATGGCCGCAACGTCGAAAGCCCCGGGTGCCGACCGCTATCTCCCGCAGGACCGCGGCCTGGACTCCTTGCGGACGGCGGCCGAATTATGCCACGGCTGTTCGCTTTTCGAAGACGCCACCCAGACGGTGTTCGGCAACGGGCACCCTGGCGCGCCGATCATGCTGGTGGGCGAGCAGCCCGGCGATCAGGAGGATCGCGCCGGTGAGCCGTTCGTCGGCCCGGCCGGGCGTCTGCTCGACCGCGCCCTCGAGGACGCCGGCATCGAGCCGGCGCTGGTCTATGAGACCAACGCGGTCAAGCACTTCAAGTTCACCCGCAAGGGCGGGAAGCGGCGCATTCACCAAAAGCCCGGCCGCACCGAGGTCGTCGCCTGCCGGCCCTGGCTCATCGCGGAGATCGAAGCGGTGCGGCCGCAGGTCATCGTGTGCCTGGGTGCCACCGCCGCACAGTCGTTGCTGGGCAACACTTTTCGGGTGTCCACCCAGCGCGGCCAGCAGTTGCGGTTGCCCTCATCGGTCGACGTGCACGTGGAGCCCGCACCGACCGTGGTCGCGACGGTACATCCCTCGGCGGTGTTGCGCGACCGCAGCGACCGACACGACGAGGTCTACAAGTCGTTCGTCGACGACCTGCGCAGTGCGGGTTCGGGCGTCACCAAGCGCGGCTGAGGCCCGAACCCGCCCGCGGGTCAACTCTTCTTGTGCGGCAAGAACTCCTGCGCCTTGGTCTTGAGGCCGACCTTGACGAAGCCCACCCGGTCCTCGTCACCGGAGAGCACCGCCGCGGTCGCCGACTTGAACTGCTCCCACGTCGCGTGCGGCGGGATCGGCGGCATGTCGGGGTCGGTGTGCACGTCCAGCACCGTGGGACGGTCCGCCGACAGCGCGTTGCGCCAGGCGTCCGACAGTTCCTCCGGATCCTTGATCGCCATCGCGTTCAGGCCCAGGCTGGCGGCGAAGGCGGCAAAGTCGATATCCGGAAGATTCTGGGATTCAGCGAATTTCGGGGCGCCGGCCATGGCGCGCATTTCCCAGGTGACCTGGTTGAGGTCGTTGTTGTGCAGGATCGCGATGATCAGGCGCGGGTCTTTCCATTCGTTCCAGTACCGCTTGATCGTGATCAGCTCGGCCATGCCGTTCATCTGCATGGCGCCGTCACCGCTGAACACGATGACGGGCCGGTCCGGGTGGCCGAATTTCGCGCCGATCCCGTACGGAACCCCGGGGCCCATCGTGGCCAGCGTGCCCGACAGCGAGCCCCGCATGTTGCCCCGGAACCGCAGGTTGCGCGCGTACCAGTTGGCGGATGAGCCGGAATCGGCTGCGACGATGGCATTTTCGGGCAGCTGGGGCGACAGCTCGGAGAACAATCGCAGCGGGTTGACCGGGTTCGCGCTGACCATCGCCTCCTTGTCCATGGTCTCCCACCAGCGGGCCACGGTCTTCTCGATGCCCTCGCGCCAGGACCGGTCCTCCTTGCGGCGCAGGTGCGGGATCAGCGCCCGCAGCGCGGTCTTCGCGTCGGCGACGAGGTTGACCTCGTAGGGGTAGCGCATGCCGATCATCCGGCCGTCGACGTCGATCTGCACCGCGCGGGCCTGACCGAATTCGGGCAGGAACTGGGTGTACGGGAAGCTGGACCCGACCGTGAGCAGCGTGTCGCAGTCGCGCATCATCTCGTAGCTCGGCCGCGTCCCGAGCAGCCCGATCGAGCCGGTGACCCAGGGCAATTCGTCCGACAGGACGTCCTTGCCCAGCAGGGCCTTGGCCGCTCCCGCGCCAAGCAGGTCGGCGACCTCGGCCAGCTCTTCGTGGGCTCCGCGCGCGCCGGTACCCACCAGGATCGCGACCTTCTTGCCGGCGTTGAGGACGTCGGCCGCCCGTGCGATGGCGGTGTCGTCGGGCGCGATCTCCGGGTACTCGATGCCGAGGCTGGAGGGCACCATCTTGAACGCGTGCTCGGGCGGCGAGTACGGCAGCTCCTGGACGTCGCTGGGGATGATCAACGCGGTCGGGGCCCGTTGGGTCATCGCTATCCGGATGGCGCGGTCGAGCACGTTGGGCAATTGTTCGGGGACGGTGACCATTTGGACGTAGTCGCTGGCCACGTCCTTGAAGAGGTTCAGCAGGTCGACCTCCTGCTGATAGTTTCCGCCCATCGCGCTGCGGTTGGTCTGGCCGACGATGGCCACCACCGGGACGTGGTCGAGCTTGGCGTCGTAGAGGCCGTTGAGCAGATGGATCGCTCCGGGGCCGGATGTGGCCGCGCAGACCCCGACCCGGCCGGTGAATTTCGCGTAGCCGACCGCCTCGAAGGCGCTCATCTCCTCGTGGCGCGACTGGATGAACTTGGGTTTGTTGTCCGCGCGGCCCCACGCGGCCAGCAGCCCGTTGATGCCGTCGCCGGGATACCCGAATACATGTTCAACGCCCCACGCCCGCAAGCGCTCCAGCAAATAATCGGAAACCTCTTTTTTGGACATGTTTTCCCTCCTCGGCAGACGGTTCTACTGTGCTGGCGGGTGGGCGTGTGTGGCTATTGTTTGAACCACCTGCATGGCACCGCCGACGGTGCGCGCGCCCACCGAGCGCGGCTCCCGCTGACGGGCGTGACATATGCAGGCTGCCACCGCATGGGCGGCTTCGGCACTTCCCACCCGAGCCGTATTACCCGGATCGGGCCGTGTTATTCGCCGAAACGACGCCGGCGGGGCCGACTCTCAGCCAGTTTTCAGCTGACGAGTGTGCAACGGCGCCCGGCGGCGCGACCGGAACGGTCGGCGCCGGGATCAAAAGCCTTGTGGCACACCGTTTCCGAGGTAACCCAGGCCCGCTTCACGCACCGCGGCCGGATCCAGCGAGTTTCTGGCATCGATGACGACGGCCAGCGGCGCGTCCTGCGCGATGACCTGCCAGTCGAGCCCGCGGAATTGCGGCCATTCGGTCAGCACGACGATCGCGTCGGCGGCCTTGGCGGCGCGATAGGGGTCGTCGACCGCCGTCACCCCGCTTTGCTGCAAGACGGTGGGATCGATGTTGGGCAATTGCGGGTCAAAACCCACCACCTGGGCGCCGGCCGCAGTGAATTCTTCGCATGCGGCCAGCGCAGGCGAGTCGCGAGTGTCGCTCGTGGCGGCCTTGAACGTGAGGCCCAAAGCGGTGATCCGACAGCCCGACAACGGTCGGCCAAACGTTTGCCGCAGGGCGGTGACGATCCGTTGCGCCTGCCCGGTATTGGTGCGCCGGGCCGCTTCGACCTCCGCGAAGGAAACCTCGTGCCGGTGTGCGATGTGCACCAGCGCCGCGGTGTCCTTCGGCAGACACGAACCGCCCCAACCGGGGCCCGGGCGCAGGAACTCCGGCCCGATGCGCCGATCGGCGCCCATGCAGCAGGTCACGTCGTTGATGTCGGCGCCCACCCGCGCGGACAGTGCCGCCAGCGAATTCGCGTAGGACAGCTTGACCGCGAGGAAGGCGTTGCTGGCGTACTTGGCGAGCTCGGCACTCTCGGGGCTCATGCGCAGCACGCGGTGCGCGGTGAAACCGTACGACTGCTGTACCAGTTGGGCCGCCAGTTCATCGTCGGTGCCGATCACCAGTCGGTCCGGATGACTGAAATCGTCGACGGCGCGCCCCTCGCGGAGGAACTCCGGAGTGGAAACGACACGAATGCCCTTGTGGCAGAGCCGCCGCCCCATGAGGGAGGTGGTACCGACCGGCACGGTGGACTTCAACGCGACGATGGCCCCGCGCCGCAGCACACCGCCGAGGCCGTCGACCACCGATTCGACGGCGCCCAGGTCCGCGGCACCGTCGGCGGCGCTGGGGGTGGGGACGCAGACGAACACGACGTCCCGGTCGGCCAACGCGGCGAAGTCGGTGCTGAAACTCAGCGTGCCGCGCGCGAGTCCGTCGCTCAGCAATTCGGTCAGTCCGGGTTCATCGATGACCGAGACCCCGGTGGCGAGTTTGCGCACCCGGTGCGGGTCGGCGTCCACCGCAACGGTATTCAGTCCTTGCCCGGCCACACAGACCGCGGTGGTCAAACCGACGTAACCGACGCCCACCACACCGACGAGAGGCTTGCTGCTCATGCCGGCTCACCCAGGACATCGTGGCTTGCGGACAGCACCCGGTCGACGGTGATCGACAGCAGGCCCTCGTCGGGCACCGCGGCGTGGGGGTCGCCGCTGCGGCCCGCCCACAGCGCGGCGTGCGGCGCGGGCCCGCGCGGGCCCCAATGGCGGGGCGAGGTGGGGCCGAACAGCACCACCGACGCGGTTCCGGTCGCGGCGGCCAGGTGCGCCACACCGGTGTCACCGCAGATGACCAGCCGGCTGTCGCTGATCAACGCGGTCAGCGCGGGCAGGTCGAGCAGTCCGGACACGACGGCGGTGCGCGGCAACCGGGCGGCGCTGGCGACGGCGTGGGCCAGGTCGAATTCGCTCGGCGATCCGGTGACGACGATCTCGTAGCCCTCGTCGCGCAATGCGGCGGCCACCGCGGCGAACCGTTGCGGTGGCCACTGCCGCGCCGGCGCCGACGCGCCGGGATGGATCACGACCGCCCCGGTCTGGTCGCGGGGAAGCGGTGGGCGGGGTAGCAGCGTGTCGGTCAAATCGCAAGGGATTCCGGCCCATTCGAGCAACGCGCACCACCGGTGCATCTCATGCAGCTCGGCGCGCCAGCGCGGGCCCGCCACGCCGGGATGGCAATGGTGACAATGACTGATCACCGACTGCGGTTCCCAGGCCAGCAGGTGCTCGATGCTCTGCGGTCCGCAGCCATGCAGGTTGATCGCCAGCTCCGGCGGGCCGCCCAGCGGCTGGACGTCGCCCAG
>NZ_LZLL01000362.1:0-7605 GCF_001669335.1 Mycobacterium sp. 1245852.3
CCCGTCCCGGATGCACGTTTCGTCGTCGGCGAGGGTGTCGCTATGCAGAACGATGCCGCCTACCTTGTCGCGGCCGGGGCGGCGAGGTGTGGTGGGGCGGCCGGGGCGGCCATCGTTGGATCGGCCGGTGGTGGAGCGGGCGCGGCAGGAATCTGCAGCGCCGTGCGTAGGGCTGCGGCGAAGTCGCTGCACCGGTTGAAGCGCTGTGCGGGATCTTTGGCTAGAGCGCGGGCGAAAACCGGGTCGGTGGCCGCCAGTCCTGGACGCAGGGCGCTCGGGCGTGGCGGCGCAGCGGTCAGGTGGGCTTTGATGACCGCGACGGGATTGGCACTGGGAAATGGTGGTGCGCCGGTGAGCAAGTGGTAGGCCGTCGCCGCCAGCGCGTATTGATCAGCGCGCCCATCGATCAGCTCGCCTCGAAGCTGTTCGGGCGCTGTGTAGTCGTAGGTGCCGCCCATCTTGGTTGTGGTGTCGGTCTGCAGGTTGGTGATCTGGGTGAGATCGGCGTCATCGGCGGCCGGTCGGGCGATGCCGAAGTCGGTGACCATGACCCGTGGGGCGCTGCCGTCCTCGGGGCGGCTGATCATGATGTTTTGCGGCTTGACGTCACGGTGCAGTAGGCCGCGATGATGCGCATAATCCAAGGCCTCCGCGGCCGCGCGGACCGCAGCGACCACCTCGGCGGGCGACAGTCCGGTTCCGCCGCGTTCGGCGAGCACCGCACCCAGATCGGGGCCGTTGACGTAGTCCATGGCGATCCAGAGCTGGCCGTCGAATTTTCCACGGTCGTGCACTCCGACGACATGCGGATGCCACAAGCCAGAGCTCTGGTCGGCTTCTCGATTGAATCGTTGCTCAAACCCGACGTCACCGGAGAGGTCGGCGCGCAGTACTTTGAGCGCTTCCAGCCGTGGTAGCCGTGGGTGACGAGCTAGATAGACCTCGCCCATCGCTCCGGCGCCGAGTCGCCGGAACACGGTGTAGCCGGCAAACTGGTCGTTCTCGCTCAAGGGCATGGAGGCCTACCTTCCCCTGTGGTTCGGCGGCGGGCGGTTCACGGATGGGTGGATGGGCTGCTGTACGTTGGCGGGTCCTGGCTTAGATCCACGGTCCCCGCCGCGGTGAAGATGTAACCGGCGGTCGCTGCGCCGTGGGCGTCGTTGTAGACCACTCTTCCGGACACCGTGACCAGCATGGTGGAGGGATCCAGCGCTAACTGCGCTTGGGAGAAATCGCCGGGGCCAGCCACCGACAGGGTGGGGTCACGGCTGCCCAGCCCGGCGCAGTCAGGTGGCGGCGCGACGCCGTGGTAGCAGTGATGCTGCAAGTTGTCGACGGCCGTCTTGGCGGCCTGCAGGCCGGTGGCGTTGAGCGTCACGATCGGCTGGATGCTGGGGCGCGCGGCGTTGCCGGTGAGCGCGTTGAGCAGCACTGGCGGTGCCTGAGCGGTGATGTCAACGAAGCGGTTGGACGACGAAACCACCAAAGCGCCTGGGAACACGGCGATCGGCGAGGTCCCATTGGTGGGCACGCCGGAGACCGCTACTGCCTTGAGGGCGGCATTGTCGACTCCTGGTGTGCCGAGGTCGACAGGCACGGTGGCGGTGTCGAGATTCCAGTCATTGCCGTGGCGGCGCACCGCGACTCGGGCCTGGGAAAGTGTCGGTCCGATCTGGGCTGAAAGCAGCACGTACTGAACGCTGTTGGGGTCGTCACTTGGCGCCGAGGGGGCTGAGGTGACCGCGAAGTTGGTGATCGGTGCGGCGGCCAGCTGGGCGTGCAACGTGTCGGCGGTGACCCACTGTGTGGTGATCGGGGCGGCTGCACTGAGCGCTAACGCTGCCGCTGCGTCCCCACGAGACAGCGCTTCTAGATAATGTCGACCGGTCTGCAGCGCGGCGTCTTTGGCTTGAGCGGCGTCGGAGGTCGCCGGCTTGGTGCCGCCGTGTGGGAGGGCGATGTACGCGATCAGTGCCGCGGCCGCCAGCACGGCGGCCCCGACCGCGAGCCGCACACGACGGAGGCGGCGCGCTGCGCTCGGCGATGGGGGCGCCGGGGCAGACGGGTGGGCCGGCCCAGCCGCGTGGCCGGGGGCGGCCGGTCGGGACAGGGTTGCATCACCCGGGGCGGGTGCCGCAAAGGGTCCTGAGCCGGTGCCCGATAGAGGATTTGGGTCGGCTGCGGCTGGTGTCCAGGGCCCAGGCGGCGCGGCGGCCACGGCAGGGCCCGCGTCGGTGTGCCCCGTTTGTTGGGTGCGCTGCAGCTGGCGTTGCAGCCCGGCGGCGAAGTCGGTGCAGCGCGCGAAGCGCTGGGCTGGGTCTTTGGCTAAGGCGCGCGCGAATACCGGATCGGTGGCGACCAGGTCGGGGCGTGTCGCCCCTGGAAGCGGCGGCGGTGCGGTCAGGTGTGCGCTGATGACGGCGACGGCGGGCAGGTTGGCATACATTTTGGTGCCGGTCAGCAGATAGTAGGCGGTCGCGGCAAGGGAGTATTGGTCTGCTCGGCCGTCTATGGCTGTGCCCATGAGTTGTTCGGGTGCGCTGTAGTTGACGGTGCCCAGCGCCATGTTGGTTTGGGTTAGGCCGGTGTCGTCATCGATGGGACGGGCGATGCCGAAGTCGCTCAACAGGATTCGGGGTGACGTGTTGTCCTCTGGCTGGGTGATCATGATGTTGGCTGGCTTGACGTCGCGGTGCAGCAGGCCGCGGTGGTGGGCGTAATCGAGGGCCTCCCCCACCGCGCTCACCACGGCTAGCGCCAGGTGCGCAGGCAGCCCTGTCGGGTAGCGCGTGCCGATTAGTTCGGCCAGGTCGGTGCCGTCGACATAGTCCATGGTGATCCACAGCTGGCCCTCGTATTCACCGCGGTCGTGCACCCCGACGATGTGGGGATGCCACAGGCCGCCTGCTAACTCCGCTTCACGGTTAAATCGTTGCTGGAACGCGGTGTTCGCCGAGAGGTCGGACCGCAGCACCTTGAGCGCTTCGAGTCGGGGAAAGCGTGGATGGCGGACTAGGTAGACATCCCCCATCCCGCCGCTGCCAAGTTGGCGCACGATTGTGTAGCCGGCGAATTGCCCGCCTTCGGTCAACGCCATGGGAAGACCTCACGGTGGCGGACGTCTGGCTGCGGCGATGTCAGTGCGACCGGTGAGGTGGACTGGGCGCCTCTGCGGGTAGTGATGCCGAAGTTGTGTCGATTGACGTCAATAGCGTTCAGAACAAGCGTGTTTGGTTGCGTCACCGGCCGATCACCTGGCTCGCTGTGGCGTGCAGGCGACGTCGCCTGCCGCCGCGAGGGTTACGGGCAGCCGTCCAGCGCTGCTGAAACGCTTTGACTGAGTCTCGGGTATAAAGGCGGCCCGCTGCGGTGCGAAGCACAGGTGCTGGAAAGTCGGGGTCTTCGGCTAGCTTTCCGGCGCGCTGACGTGACACTCCGAGTTCGCCGGCGATCTCGGTGACCCCGATCAGGTCGAGGTTCAGCGGTGCGGGGTGTTCGTGGTCTGCAACGAACTCTGCCGTGCTTTGCACAGAGAGGCGTGTCGGTCGCAGCCCGGTGGTCCTTGCGGCGGCACTCAAACCAGTTACGGTCGCCTCTTCGATCGTGCAGGCCTCGACCTCGAACGCCATCTGCAGGGAGCCGTTGTGCGGGTCGTAGGTCACCGCCGCATTGGATACGGCCGTGAGATCTGGCGCGGCTGTCGCGGCATAGCAGCATTGGACGGTCCAGGTCATGAGCTCGCAGTCCCTCCTCGATGCTTGCGCCGCCGGCCGCTACCCCTGGGAGACATCGTGCTGCATAACTGTTGACAGACGCAATAGTCCGGGGGGTCGCAGATTCCAGCGCTGATGACGACGGCGAAGCGAGAAACGCTGTCGCCTAGCCTGCGCGTGATGCAGGCTGCATCACATGTCGGCGGTGGACCGCATAATGCAGTGATGTGTGATGAGAGTGGTGGGCGGCCGGGCAGCGCGGTTGAGGCCTATCTGGAGGATGCGGCGCACGGGAAGCGGCACTTGTCTGTTGTCACAGGTGATTTGGAAACCAGTGAGGACGTCGCGCGGGTCGAGCAGCTCACCGCTGTGGCCTGGGCCGGCCGAGAAGGCGCACGCATGACGGCCTCCCGCGGTGGCAGCGACTACGTGACATTGGTGATCGACGGTCCGTCCGCCGGACAGTTCGTCGATGAGTTGGCGGCCCTAGCAATAGAGCTCAATCCGGGATTCTGGCGCATCTCACGCTCGGCGCGCCCATTCTGACGCCGGGCCAGGCGGCTCGCCCTGTCAAGTGGCGGCGCCGACATTGACCTCCAGCGACGGCCCCTTGGTGCGGAGGTGTTGCAAGAGACCGAGTGGGGGGTCGAAGGCGGCATCGCGAGCCGCGACGTCGGCGTCCCGGGCAGGCGACGGTTTACGGCGCCGATTTCCCACCTTCCCGGGGCCCCCCTAGAGTTTCGTCACGTGACGGCGGTCTTCGGGGCGGTCGGCGTTTCTCGGTTGGCGGTCTGCGTCCGTCCTCATCGGTGTTTTGGGCAGTCTCGTTGAATCAAAGCTTCGCAGTGTCTTTCGAGGTTGTGCATCACTCGGGGACACGGATGTGTGCAGGGTCGGTGCCGCGCAATCCTTTGAAGCTGGTGTGGCGAAGGCAGCGGCCGGCCACATACTCGCGGTAGGCGACTTCGCATACTAATTGGGGCTCGACCCAGCACACCCCGTTGGCCTCCACTGGATTGGCGGCGGGCGTGGTGGCGCGTGTGATTGGTTGGAGCATGGCGTAGACCTGGCGGCGGGTGGTGCTGCTGAATCCGGTTCCGACTTGTCCGACGATGATTAGGTCGCCGGCGTCGGTGTGGCCGGCCAGCAGCATCGAGCCGATACTGGTGCGTCCGCCTGGGCCGGCGGCGCGGCAGTAGCCCACGATGATCAGCTCGCAGGTTGGGCGGACGAGCGACTTGATCCACTGGGTGGTGCGGCCGGGCCGGTAGGGGGCGTCGAGCCGCTTGGCGACAATTCCCTCCATCTGGTGGTGGGCCGCGACCTCGAGCATGTCTGCCGGGGTCACCGCGGTCAGGGCGGGCGGAATGGTCAGCGTGGGCGACGTGTCGACGATCATGAGTGCGTCGAGCAGTTCGCGACGTTGGCTATAGCCGTGGGATGTGATGTCGCGGTTGTCGAGTGCTAGCAGGTCGAAAGCCAGCAGGCGGACGGGGACTTCGCGGAGCAGCTCGGGGTGTGGTCGGCGCTGCTGTGGCCAGCGGCGCTGCAGTCGAGTGAAGGATGGTCGGCCGGTCGGATCGACGGCGACGATCTCCCCGTCGAGGACGGCCTGGCGATCACCGATCGCGGCGGCCACGCCGGCGAGCTCGGGGAAGGTCCGCGACACGTCGGCGCCATTGCGGGTGAAGACCGTGACGTCGCCGTCCTGGATGCGGACGGTTGCTCTCTGGCCGTCGAATTTCCACTCGACGGCCCAGCCGTCCGCGCGTCGCGGCGGGGCCCCAAGGGTCGCCAGCATTGGCGCCCACGCTGGGTCTCGCACTGGCGTCTTGGTGGCCACCGGATCGACGGTACCTGCACAGGGCGGTGGTCCGTCCGGTCGCGCTTTCGTGTGATGATCCGGTGATGCAGGCTGCATCACGCGGCGACTCAGTGCGCGTGAACCGTGAACTCTAAGGCGACTTCGTCGGTAACGGTGCCGCTCACAGTGCTGCGGGCTTGAGGTCGTCGAGATCGAGCTCGGCTGTGGCTCGGCGGATGATGCCGTCGGGAACACCGAAGGTGGTGTGCAAGACATGGAAGACGGCCTCCACGGCGGAGTCGCCGTCGTAGTCGCCGGTGGTGCTTTTCCACACCACTTCGCCGTCGCGGCGGATCTGCACGTCATATTTCACGTCGGATGACTGCCTTCGGTGCCGATGAATTGAATCTCGCTGATAGCTACCGTGGTCACCTCATCGGGAGTCCCGGACGCGGTTGGGCTTGGGGCTGTGGATGCTTGAGGTGGATCAGAAGTCGCTTTGACGCGTATGAGTAGTTTGCTCACAGTCGCGGGCGGATTGAAGGTGATGAAGCGCCAATCCCTAGCTCCCGCGGTGTCGATGATGACGGGGTCGCGTTTGAGGTCCTTGGGAAACCACACCTCGAGTTGAGTGACGATGCGATGCTTGGACCATTGGTCGGAGCCGTCGGGAGCGGTGGCGTCGAAGCCGCCGATGACCCGCAGTTGGGTCAGGGTGACTTGGCGGCCGAAATCGACTTGAAGGGCCTGCCCGTCCTGGTTCTTGACCCGGGTGCACACCCAAGCGGTGTTGAAGTCGCCGTCAAAGGCCCGGTTGGCGTCGGAGTAGTTGGCGTCGCGCGGGCACAAGTCGCTGGCGGTAACCCCCTTGAGAATGGTGTCTTGCCGTAGCGGCGCCTGGGGTGGCGGTGGCGGTGCGGTCGCGGTCGGGGTGGTGATGTGTGGTTGCGGGTTGATGTCAGAGGTGAGGTAGTTGACGGCGGCCAGGGCCACCAGCAGGATCACGACGGCGGCCGCGGTAATGAATGCGGTGTGCATTCGGCGATCGGGTGGCACTCGTTTGTTGAACGCGCGCCCGCCGGCGCGCGCCGCGCGCCCGGACGCGTGAAGCGCGCTGGTGAGTAGGCCTGGCTTGTTCGACGGTTGACTGTCGCCGGGAGGGTCGTCGGGTGGCGGAGGTAGGCCGCGACGGGCGGGCCTGGTGGTTGTGCGTGGTGCGAGCGAGGCCAAGATGAGGCGCCCGTTTTCCCAGCCGTGGTCGGTGTGGAGGTCTTGGTCTGTGCTGCTCATGGGCTACAGGGTGTCGATGTCGATGGTGTTGTAGACGGCGTCGTGGGCGAGCTGCTGGCTGCTGCGTTCGGGTAGTGCCGGCAGGCTGTAGTCGGGTCGCAGCGTTGTCGCCGGCGTCGCCATGGGTGGGTCGCCGTAGTAGTGGTGATGGTGGTTGATCTGGGTCAAGTGGGGCCCGGGGCTGGCGGGCTTGGCGGGAGCGCGGCGGGGGTGGCGCCGGCGGCGAGTGCGGCGGAACAGGCCAGCGGCCACACGGGCTGCTGGCCAGGTGAACCAGAGCGTTGCGCACAGCAGAAGGCTGTAGCCGAGCGCGGCGTCTTCAGGGGCGCCGAAGAAGTGGACGGCGGCGCCGGTGAGCAGCACCGCGGCGATCAGAGCGCGTATCACGGTGAACCTCCGGGCGAAGTGGTGTGGATGTGGTGGGCTGCGGCGTCGCGGGTCAGCTCCGGGCTGTAGGTGATCAAGGTGTGGAGTTGGGGGCCGGCGGACAGGGCGGCAGCGATGTGTAGCGCGTCGGTGGTGCGGCTCGGGGCAGGGGCAAGCTCGATCGCGGCGTCGAGGAGCCGGTCGGTGACTGCGACGCTGTCTAGGCCGGCCAAGACGTGGTGTGCGTGCTCGGCGGCGTCGGGGTGAAAAGTGGCCACGGTGCGCATGACGTCGGCGCGGCTCAGGGCGCACGTGAACCAAGTGGTGTCGGTGCGGGAGCGCAGGTAGTCGGTGAGGGCCGGGGACTCGGGCGTCGTGGTGATGAGTTTCATGATGGCGGTGGGATCCAGGTAGATCACGGCGGCGGGGGCG
>NZ_LZLL01000363.1:0-619 GCF_001669335.1 Mycobacterium sp. 1245852.3
CGCCGTCGACGAACACCACGGTCTGGTCAACAAGTTCGCCGGCGACGCCGTGCTGGCCGTCTTCGGCGTGCCGTTGCCGACGAACGAACCGGCCTCGTCGGCGTTGGCGACCGCGCGTGCGCTGGGGTCTCAACTGCGGCGGCTGCCGGTCGATTTCGGCATCGGCGTCTCCGCGGGGCGGGTGTTCGCCGGCAACATCGGCGCCGAGAACCGGTACGAGTACACCGTGATCGGCGACGCCGTCAACGAGGCCGCGCGATTGGCGGACCTCGCCAAAACCTCCGACCGGCGCATCCTGTGTTCGGCGGGTGCCGTCGATGCCGCGGGGGAGACCGAGCGCGCCCAGTGGGCCGAGTGCTATTCGACGGTCCTGCGCGGGCGGTCCGAGGCCACCCACGTTTCGGCCCCGACGGGCTCCGCCGGCTAGCCGACCCGCGTCAGGACTTCGAGACCTTCAGCGCGGCAATGATCTTCCCGATGAGGCCCGCCGAAGCCGCGTCACCGATGGGGGTGCTGCCGATGAAGACGGTCACCGGCTTGGTGTCGACGGCGATGATGGTGACGGAGTCGCCCTTCACGTTGCGGCTGGGGTCGGCGATCGTGACGTCGGCGTCGACGC
>NZ_LZLL01000364.1:0-16393 GCF_001669335.1 Mycobacterium sp. 1245852.3
AATTGGACCGGCTCCGCGAGGCGGGCGATCCGCCGCGGCTGCCCGCGCCCGGGCCGGTGCTGGCCGCCCTGGCCGCCGGCGATGCCGAGCGGTTGGCCCCGCTGCTGGGCAATGAGATGCAGGCGGCGGCCGTGAGCCTGAACCCGGGGCTGCGCCGGACGTTGCGCGCGGGGGTGGCGGCCGGGGCGCTGGCAGGCATCGTGTCCGGGTCGGGCCCGACGTGCGCCTTCCTGTGCGCGTCGGCGGCCGCGGCGGTCGACGTCGGCACCGAGGTGTCCGGGGCGGGCGTGTGCCGCACGGTGCGGGTGGCCAGCGGGCCGGTGGCCGGCGCGCGCGTGGTTCCCGCGCCCACCGAAGTGTGAATCTTTTCCCATTTTGCGCATTGGTTTGGCGCGTCCCTAAGAGGAGTTTAAGATGATCCGCGGTGACGGGATCCGTTGAGCAAGATCACTTAATTGCATCGTCCGCCGGGCGCTCCGGCGGACGATTAATTAATGGGCCCCGCCGAGTTTTCCCGGGCCCGTTTCGCGCTCATCGGGCCGGCGACCGCCGCCTCGTCATGGCGGGTGTGGACGCATCACCGATCCGAGACCTAACCGCCGCCCAACCGTGTTTACGTGCTTGCGGCGAAGTGTTGGCCACCGGGCGGAACATGAGATTCCGGGCGTTGGGACGAGGGCTGGAACCGAGGAGGACTCTGTGAGCAGGTTTACCGAGAAGATGTACCGCAATGCCCGGTCCGCGACGACGGGCATGGTCACCGGTGAACCCCACGAACCGGTCCGCCACACCTGGGGCGAGGTCCACGAGCGCGCGCGCCGCATCGCCGGCGGCCTGGCCGCCGCCGGCATCGGGCCCGGCGACGCGGTCGGCGTGCTCGCCGGTTATCCGGTGGAGATCGCGCCGACGGCGCAGGGCCTGTGGATGCGCGGGGCCAGCCTGACCATGCTGCACCAGCCCACGCCGCGCACGGACTTGGCCGTGTGGGCCGAGGACACCATGAACGTCATCGGCATGATCGAGGCGAAGGCCGTCGTCGTCTCGGAGCCCTTCCTGGTGGCCATCCCGGTGCTGCAGGAGAAGGGAATCCAGGTCGTCACCGTCGCTGACCTGCTCGCCGCGGAGCCGATCGACCCCGTCGAGGTCGGCGAGGACGCGCTCGCGCTGATGCAGCTGACGTCGGGGTCCACCGGATCCCCCAAGGCGGTGCAGATCACCCACCGCAACATCTACTCCAACGCCGAGGCGATGTTCATCGGCGCCCAGTACGACGTCACCAAGGACGTCATGGTCAGCTGGCTGCCCTGCTTCCACGACATGGGCATGGTCGGCTTCCTGACCATCCCCATGTACTTCGGCGCCGAGCTGGTCAAGGTCACCCCGATGGACTTCCTGCGCGACACGCTGCTGTGGGCCAAGCTCATCGACAAGTACAAGGGCACCATGACCGCGGCGCCCAACTTCGCCTACGCGCTGCTGGCCAAGCGGTTGCGCCGCAACGCCAAGCCCGGCGACTTCGACCTGTCCACACTGCGGTTCGCGCTGTCCGGCGCCGAGCCCGTCGAACCCGCCGACGTCGAGGACCTGCTGGATGCCGGCGCGCCGTTCGGCCTGCGGCCCTCGGCGATCCTGCCCGCCTACGGCATGGCCGAAACCACGCTGGCCGTGTCGTTTTCGGAGTGCAACGCCGGTCTGGTCGTCGACGAGGTCGACGCCGACCTGCTGGCCGCGCTGCGCCGCGCCGTCCCGGCCACTAAGGGCAACACCCGCCGGCTGGCCACGCTCGGGCCGCTGTTGCAAGACCTCGAGGCGCGCATCATCGACGAGAACGGCGACGTGATGCCCGCCCGCGGCGTGGGCGTCATCGAGCTGCGCGGCGAGTCGCTGACGCCCGGCTACCTCACCATGGGCGGTTTCATCTCGGCCCAGGACGAGAACGGCTGGTATGACACCGGTGATTTGGGCTACCTGACCGAGGAGGGCCACGTCGTGGTCTGCGGCCGCGTCAAGGACGTCATCATCATGGCGGGCCGCAACATCTATCCCACCGACATCGAGCGCGCCGCCTGCCGCGTCGAGGGCGTGCGGCCCGGCTGCGCCGTTGCGGTGCGGCTGGACGCCGGCCACTCCCGCGAGACGTTCGCCGTGGCGGTGGAGTCCAACGCCTTCCAGGACCAGGCCGAGGTGCGTCGCATCGAGCACCAGGTCGCCCGGGAGGTGGTGGCCGAGGTCGACGTGCGGCCGCGCAACGTCGTGGTGCTCGGGCCGGGCACCATTCCGAAGACGCCGTCGGGCAAGCTGCGCCGGTCGACGTCCGTCAGCCTGGTCACCTAGCCCGGCGAGCAGACACAAAAGCACGCAAAGCTGCGGCGTGTCGGGTGCTTTCGCGTCTGCTCGCGGTCGCCGGGCTACCAGGCGTGCACCCGGTTCTGCGCGGGCTCTAGCCCCACTTCGATCAGCAACTCGGTGGCATCGGCGGCCTGCTCGCAGATGGTGGGAACCTCGGCGCGCTCGGCGGCGCTGAAGGCTTCCAACACGAACGCCGCCGGGTCCTTGCGTCCCGGCGGGCGGCCGATACCGATGCGGACCCGTTGAAAGTCCTTGCTGCCCAAGGCGTTAGCGACCGAGCGCAGACCGTTGTGGCCGCCTTCGCCGCCGCCGACCTTGAGCCGGATGCGGCCAAAGTCCAAGTCGAGGTCGTCGTGGATGACGATGAGGTCGCCCGGTGCCACCGAGTAGAACTTCGCCAACGGGCCGACCTGACGGCCGGATTCGTTCATGTAGCAGCGCGGCTTGGCCACCACCACCGGGCGCCCGGCGAGCCGGCCGCTGACGATCTCGGCGCCGGACCGCTTGTGCGCCTTGAACTTCGAACCCATCCGGGCCGCGAGCAGGTCGGCGACCATGAACCCGACGTTGTGCCGGGTCCGGGCGTAGTTGTCTCCGGGATTGCCCAGGCCGACCACCAGCAACGGCTCGGCCACGTTGTGATCCGCCTACTCGGACTCGGCTTCGGCGGCCTCGTCGTCGCCGGCCTCGGCCTCTGCTTCGCCCTCGGCGGCCGCGGCTTCCTCGGTGACCTCGCCCGCGCCCTCGGCTTCGAGCTCCTCTGCCGTCGGCGCGGTGACCACGTTGACCACCAGGGTCTCGGGGTCGGAGATCAGGTTGACGCCGCTGGGCAGGGTGATCTGTCCGGCCGTGAACTGGGTGCCGGGCTCGGCGCCCTCGACCGACACCGTCAGCTGCTCGGGAATCGACAGGGCCTCGGCCTCGATCTCGATGGCGCTGGCCTCCTGGGTCACCAGCGTGCCGGGCACGGCCTCGCCCTCCACCACAACGGTGACCTCGACGACGACCTTCTCGCCGCGACGCACGACCAGCAGGTCGGCGTGCTGAATGGTGCGGCGGATGGGGTGGATGTCGAGCGACTTGGTCAGGGCCAGCTGCTCGGAGCCCTCGATGTCGAGGGTCAGCACGGCGTTGGTGCCGGCGTGGCGCAGCACCGCGGCGAAGTCGTGGCCGGGCAGCTCCAGGTGCTGCGGGTCGGTGCCGTGGCCGTAGAGGACGGCCGGGATCTTGCCGTCGCGGCGGGCTCGCCGGGACGCACCCTTGCCGGTCTCGCCGCGAACGGCGACCTTCAACTGGTTGAGTGCTTGCTTGGCCATCGTGTCGCTCCTGTGTGCTCGCCTGTGTGTCGGGGCACGGCCGGGGTCGCGACGATTCGTCGGTCTCCGTCGATAACGGTGCTGGACAGCCAGCCACCCTCGCCGTGACGCCCGGCCAGGTTAGCGCATCCGCACCTCAGAGGGGAAATTTGGTCTTGGTGAGCTGCTCGGACAGCGACCACAGCGCCGCGGCGGTGGCGGTGTCCCGGGCTCGGCGGCTGCGGGCGACCGGTTGGGTGCGCCCCATCTGGCCGAAGCGGGGGCCCACGAAGGTGTCCCCGGGCAGATCCTGGGACGCCGCGTACAAGGTTTGGCGGGCGCCGAAGTCGGCGTTGGTGGCGACCACCCGGGTGACGGCCGACATCAGCGTGTCACCGAGTTTGCGCCCGGAGGCGCCCTGCAGGTTGGTGTGCGAGTAGCCGGGGTGGGCGGCGATCGCGCGCAGTGGGGAGCCGGCGGCGGTCAGGCGGCGCTGCAGTTCGCTGGTGAACAGCAGGTTGGCGAGCTTGGACTGGCTGTAGGCCAGCCACGGCGAGTACCGCCGGTGCTGCCAGTTCAGGTCGTCGAGGTTGATGCTTCCCGGCCAGTGCGCCATCGACGACACCGTGACCACCCGATCCGTGAGCTTGGGCAGCAGCAGGTTGGTCAGCGCGAAATGGCCGAGGTGATTGGTGCCGATCTGGGTCTCGAAGCCGTCGACCGTCAGCGCGAAGGGGGCGGCCATGATGCCGGCGTTGTTGATCAGCACGTCGGCCTCGCTCACCCCGTCGGCGAACCGGTGCACCGACGACAGGTCCTGCAGGTCTAGCTCACGCACCTCGACCTGGCCGGCCATCTGGCGGGCGGCGGTCTCGCCCTTGCGGATGTTGCGCACGGCCATGATGATCGTGGCCCCTCGTCGCGCCAGCTCGCGGGCGGTCACGAAGCCCAGCCCACTGTTGGCGCCGGTGATGATGACGGTCCGTTCGGCGAACGACGGGAGATCTGCGGCGGTCCAGCCAGTCATGACTGAACAGTAGCGACATCGAACTCCAGCGGCAGGGTCATGGGCCCGGTGATTCCGCTGATCGCCTTCCATGGGGCCGGGCCGGTGCGGCGAGGGTTGGGCATGCGGCGCGTGATCACCCGCAGCGCCTCGGTCAGTTCCAGGCGCGCGAGGTGCGCGCCGAGGCAGTAATGCACACCGCCGCCGAAGGTGAGCATCGCCGGAGGGTCCTCGCGGGTGATGTCGACGCGCTCGGGCCGGTCGTACACGCTCGCGTCGCGGTTGGCCGCGGCGGTGTTGGCCAGCACCAGAGTGCCGGCCGGAATGCAGACTCCGGCCAGCTCGACGTCTTCGGCCGTCTGCCGAATGGTGCCGAAAATGATTGGGGAGTAACGCATCAGCTCATGGACCGCGTTGGCGGCAAGCTCGGGGCGCCGGGCCAGCAACTCCCACTGATCGGGATGGTCGGCCAGCGTCTGCACCGCGGCGGCCAGCTGGTTGCGCGTGGTGTCGGTACCGGCGCCGAGCAGCGTCGCGCACAGCATGAGTAGCTCGTCGTGGGTCAGCCGGTCACCGTCGTCTTCGGTGCGGATGAGCTCGGAGATCAGGTCGTCGGACAGCGATGCGCGTCGCCGGGCGATCAGCTCCTCGAGATAGGCGTCGAGCTGATCCCACGCGGCCAGGATCGCCGGGCCGTCCTCGGCGACGTTCCAGTCGAAGATCTTCTTGATGTCATCGGTCCAGTCGCTGAACAAGTGCCAGTCCTCGGGCGGTGCGCCCAGCAGCGCGCAGATGACCGGCGTGGGGTAGCGGCGGGCGATGTCGGAGACGACGTCGCAGTGGCCCGCGGCCGTGAGCGGCTCGACCAGGCCGGTGATGATCTCGCGGACCAGGGTGCGCAGCCGCTCGGCGCCCCGGGGTGCGAACGCCTTCGACACCAGCCGGCGCAGCCGGTGATGCGCCTCGCCATCGAGCCCGAGGATATTGCTGATCGCCCGGTCCCACAGCGGGCCGGAGGTGACGCCCTGCAGGTCGAGTCCGAGGCCGCGCGCGGTGACGAATCTGCTGTCGCGCAACACGGTTCGAACCAGTTCGTAGCTGAGCACTTCCGGCCCGTGTGGGCCGATGGCGATCGGCGACAGCTCGCGGGCGGCGTCGATGATGCGGTGCGCGTCGTCGGGGTCGGTGAGGTGGTCGTAGGCGATGACGGGCAGGCCGGCGTTGAAAACGTTCGGGCGGGTGGTCGTTTGGGCGATTGTCATCGGGGTCTCCTCGGTCGGGTTGAGTCGACTATCCGGCCCGGCGCGGCGAAGACCATCCGCCGCGGCGCGCATATCTGCGCGCCCGGGGGTCGTAGATCCGGATGCCCGCCCGTGGTGGATCTGCGCGCATTGGCCGATGTTTTGCCCCGTCGAGGGCGCAATCCTGGCTAACATGAGCCAACACGCGGAGATAACGCCGCTAACCTGGGACGATTTGGGCGTGGTCGAGTTGCTGCCGACCGGAACGGTGACATTGCTGCTGGCCGATGTCGAGGGCTCGACGCGGCTGTGGGAAACGCAACCCACACAAATGACCGACGCGCTGGCTCAGCTGAACAAAATCGTGAACGAGTCGGTCGCGGCGCATGACGGGGTGCGCCCGCTCGAACAGGGTGAGGGCGATAGCTTTGTGGCCGCCTTTGCCCGGGCATCGGATGCGGTGGCGTGTGCGCTGGAGTTGCAGCGCGCCCCGTTGGCGCCCATCCGGGTACGCATCGGCATACACACCGGTGAAATCCAATTGCGCGACGACGCCAACTACGCGGGCCCGACGATCAATCGCACCGCGCGGTTGCGCGATCTCGCGCACGGAGGGCAGACCGTGTTGTCGGGCGCGACCGAATCGATGGTGGTGGACCGGCTGCCCGACGGCGTGTGGCTCGCCGACCTGGGTAGCTACCCGTTGCGCGATGTACCGCGTCCGGAGCGTGTTGTCCAAGTGTGCCACCCGGATCTGCGCAATGACTTCCCGCCGCTTCGGGTGCGCACTGTGGTTGCGTCGCACAACCTTCCGGCACAGCTAACCAATTTTATTGGGCGCCAAGAGCAAATGAGGGAGTTGGAGCAACTGGTTGGCGGCAACCGGCTGGTCACCTTGACCGGCGCGGGCGGCGCGGGCAAGACCAGGCTTTCCGTGGAAGTCGCCGCTGCACTTAACGGCGAATTTTCCGATGGGATCTGGTACGTCGACCTGGCCCCCATCACCAATTCTGCTGTGGCGCCATTGACAGTCGCCCGCACCTTAGGGCTGCCCGATCAGCCTGGCCGCTCCACGATGGACCTGCTCTTACGGTTCTTCGGCGACAAACGGATGTTGCTGGTGCTGGACAACTGTGAGCATCTGCTCGACGCATGCGTGGCGATGGTCGTCGAGTTACTTGCGGCATGCCCACATCTGGCGATTCTGACGACCAGCCGTGAACCGCTCGGAGTGGCCGGCGAACTGACGTGGCGGGTCCCTTCACTGTCTCTCAACGACGAAGCGATCGAGCTGTTCACCGACCGTGCCCGTCGGGCGCGCCCCGGGTTCGTTGTGGACAAGGACAACACCGCGCAGGTGACCGAAATCTGCGCCCGCTTGGATGGCATGCCACTGGCGATCGAGCTTGCCGCGGCACGGGTTCGCGCGCTGTCGCCTGACCAGATCTTGGACAGCCTGCATGACCGGTTTCGTCTGCTGACCGGAGGTGCACGCACCGCGGTGCGCCGCCAGCAGACGCTGCGAGCGTCGGTGGATTGGTCGCATGCGCTGCTCACCGAGCCTGAGAAGGTGCTGTTTCGAAGGCTGGCGGTGTTCGCCGGTGGCTTCGACCTCGATGCCGCCCAATCCGTCGGCGCCGACGGCGAGGTGGAGCGGCATCAATTGCTGGACCAGCTGAGCCTCTTGGTCGACAAATCTTTGGTAGTCGCCGACGACACCGGCACCGGAATGCGATACCGCTTGCTGGAAACCGTACGCCAGTACGCGCAAGAAAAACTCGGCGAGTCCGGCGAGGCCGACCAGGTGCGCACCCGCCACCGCGACTACTACACCACCAGGGCTATCGCATTCGGGACTCAGGGGCTGGCCGGTGTCGATCCGCTATTACGTTGGGCGCAACGGGAAATCGAGAATCTACGAACCGCTTACGGTTGGAGCCGAGAGAACTCGGACATCGAAACAGCGATGCGGCTGATCCTTTCGCTGCAACCACTGTGGTTGCGGGCCGGCCGCGTCGGTGAAGCACTGGCGGGTTTGGACGCTGTCTTGACTGACGAAGGGCCCTTGCCTATCACACCTGCCGTGCGGGCAGGTGCGGTGATCGAACGGCAGTTCCTCGCTGCTTGGTTGGGCCTTCCAACGGAATTGAGTGCGGCACAGGACGCATTGGGCGTCGCTCGTCAGCTCAACGACCCGGCATTGATCACCCGCGCCCTCATCACATGCGGGATGAGCGCCGTCTACACGCCCGATGTGGTCCAGCGCTACTTCGCCGAAGCAACCGAACTGGTCCGCGCGGCTGGAGACCGGTGGACTCTATGCCAAATCTTGAGCCACCAGGCGACGGTTGGCGCCATGTCCGGTGAACCGACCGCAGCACGTGCGGCCGCCGAGGAAGGACGCGACCTCGCCGATGCGCTCGGCGATCGGTTCTACTCACGGAACTGCCGAACCTGGCTCGTCGTAGCGCTGATGATGCAAGGAAACCTTGCCGAAGCGGCCGAAATCGCACGTTGCTTGGCTATAGAGGCCGCGGAGGCCGGGGATGTGTTGATGAATGCTTATGGATGCCTGGTGCATGGCGTGGTACTGGCCCGCCAAGGGCACGGGCCGGCCGCACACGCAGCGGGGCAATCCGCGGGGGTAGCCGCAGAGGTGCTGGGTGGAGTTTCCGAAGACTCGGTATACGCGGTCCTGGGTGACGCCGCGTTGGCCTCCGGTGATGGGTCTTCGGCAATGCGGTTCTGCGAGATGGCATGGGAGCACAGCAATCCGCTGCGGGAAGTGTTCACCAGATCCACCGCCCCGCTCGCCCAGGCGGCCTTAGCAAGCGGTGATGTGCCCACAGCGCGCCGCTGGGCCGACGAGAACATCGCACTGACACCGGGCTGGCAACGAGTGCCGGCGCTGGTAGTACGCGCCTACATTGCGATGGCCCAAGGTGACCCGGGGCAGGCCGAGCGTGACGCTCACGAGGCTCTCACGATCGCCGACGGCACCCGCGGATATTTGCATGTTGACGACGCCTTGGAATGTCTTGCCCGCTTGGCCGCCGCCAACGGCAGTCACCAGCACGCGGCGCGTCTGTTGGGCGCAGCGGAGACCATACGGCAGCGGATGGACCACCCTCGCTTCCCGATGTATGAGACAGAGTACGCGTCCACCGTGGCGAAGATCCGGGAAGCACTGGAACAGACAGACTTTGACGCCGCCTGGGCCGAGGGGGCCGCTTTATCCACCGAGGAAGCCATCGCGTACGCCCAACGCGGCCGCGGCGAACGCAAACGCCCCGCCAGCGGCTGGACGTCGCTAACCCCCATGGAAACCGATGTGGTGCGCCTGGTGCAGGAAGGCTTGGGCAACAAGGAGATCGGGGCCCGGCTGTTCATCTCACCGCGCACCGTGCAGACCCACCTGACGCACGTCTACGCCAAGCTCGGCCTGACGTCCCGGGTCCAGCTCGTTCAAGAAGCCGGTCGCCGCGCTTGAATCACTTTGCCGCGACCACGAATCCGTTGATGATCGTGTTGATGTCGGTTGACTGCGCGGCGGCCTGATCGGCGAAGCCGGTGATGGTCAGCTGCACCAGGTACCGCTGGTGGGCGGGTGGCGATCCGGTCGCGATGACGATGCGGTTCCAGCTGTGCAGCCGCATGCCACCCTCGAGGTCGTAGCTGCCCTGGATCATCGAGGAGGGAAAGCCGTTGTAGGGCTTGCCGGAGGCGTCCAGCTGTTTGAAGTTCGGGAACAGTTGCGCGTCGTCGTTGCCGTGCTTGATCACCTGGGCCGGGTCGAACTCGCCGTTGAGCTTGAACACCACCAGGCGCGCGGTCGGAAATTTGCCGCCTTGGGAGATGATCAGCGTTTGTGGGCTGATGTTCGGGCTGGTGAACGGCGACCAGCCCGGCGGTGTCGGTATCGACACCGTCAGGTCGGGCAGCGAACCCGGTGCCACCGGTTCCCCGGTCACCCCGATGCTCTGCAGATACTGCGACAACGGAACCGGCTTCTCGGCCGGCTTGGTCGTCGTCGCCGTCGACGTCGTCGACAGGATCGATTGGTAGTCAGTCGGTTTCGGTGCACAGCCGCCGGACGAGAAAGCCGCCGCAATCATCGCGGCAGCGGCCATGCGCCGGCAAAGCCGAGTCACAGAATCTCGCGGACCGCGTCGATCGGGCGGGCCAGCCGAGTGCCCTTCGGGGTGACGACGAAGGGGCGTTCGATGAGGATGGGGTGTTCGACCATGGCGTCGAGCAACTGATCGTCGGTGGCGTCGGCGAGGTTGAGCTCGTCGTAGAGGGATTCCCGCTTGCGCACCGCGGTGCGCACGTCGATGCCGGCGTCGCGGATCATCTTCACCAGCTCGCCACGCGACGGCGGGGCCTTGAGGTATTGGATGACGGCGGGCTCAATGCCGTTGTCGCGCAACAGGTCCAGCGTCTTGCGGGAGGTGCTGCATTTGGGGTTGTGGTAGATGACAGAGTCGGCCATCTAGGCGTCTCCGTCGAAAAGCCCTGTAACCGAGCCGTTTTCGAAGACGGCGCGGATGGTGCTGGCCAGCAGCGGCGCGATCGACAGCACCGTGAGCTGCGGGAAACGCTTCTCCTCGCCGATGGGCAGGGTGTTCGTCACGATCACTTCCCGGGCGCCGCAGGCGGCCAGCCGCTCGGCGGCCGGATCGGAGAGCACGCCGTGGGTGGCCGCGATGATCACGTCACCGGCGCCCTCGTCGCGCAGCAACTTGACCGCGCCGGCGATGGTGCCACCGGTGTCGATCATGTCGTCGATCAGCACGCAGGTGCGGCCGGCCACCTCGCCGACGACGCGGTTGGACACCACCTGGTTGGGCACCCGCGGGTCGCGGGTCTTGTGGATGAAGGCCAGCGGGACGCCGCCCAGCGCGTCGGCCCATTTCTCGGCGATGCGCACCCGGCCGGAGTCGGGCGAGACGACCACCATGTTGCCGTCGGGGTAGTTGTCGCGGATGTAGCCGGTCAGCAGATTCTGTCCCCGCATGTGGTCGACGGGTCCGTCGAAGAAGCCCTGGATCTGGTCGGTGTGCAGGTCGACGGTAACGATCCGGTCCGCGCCCGCGGTCTTGAGCAGGTCCGCGACCAGCCGCGCCGAGATCGGCTCGCGACCCCGGTGCTTCTTGTCCTGCCGGGCGTACGGGTAGAACGGCATGACGGCGGTGATCCGCTTGGCGCTGCCCCGCTTGAGGGCGTCGATCATGATCAGCTGTTCCATCAGCCAGTTGTTGACCGGATCCGGCGCCGACTGCAGGACGAACGCGTCGCAGCCGCGCACGGATTCGTGGAACCGCACGAAGATCTCGCCGTTGGCGAACTCGCGCGCCGTCTGAGCGGTGACGTGGACGTCGAGCTCCTTGGCCACCTGCTCCGCCAGCTCCGGATGCGCACGGCCGGAGAAGAGCATCAAATTTTTGCGGTTATCGGTCCAGTCGTGGCTCAACGCACTGCCCTCGCCATATCGGGGTGGGGAATGGAACGCCCCATCGTACGAGGCGAATCGTACGGAAATGTGGCCGGGTTGCCAGCGAACGAATGCACGGTGTCTAGTCGGCTTCCGGCGCGGGGCCCGCTGTGGCGGTTTGACCGGCGGCTTTCTCGGCGGCCTCGGCCGCCTGCGCGGCCGCACTGCCGGGGCGCTTGCGGCGCACCCAACCCTCGATGTTGCGCTGCGGACCGGCGGAGACCGCCAGGGTCCCGGGTGGGACGTCGTTGCGTACCACCGTTCCCGCGCCGGTGTAGGCGCCGTCGCCGACCGTCACCGGCGCCACGAACATGGTGTCCGAGCCGGTGCGCACGTGCGAGCCGATGGTGGTCCGCCGCTTCGATTCGCCGTCGTAGTTGACGAACACGCTGGACGCGCCGATGTTGCTGTGTTCGCCGATGTCGGCGTCCCCGACGTAGGTCAGGTGCGGCACCTTGGACCCGGTGCCGATGGTGGCGTTCTTGGTCTCGACGAACGCCCCGAGCTTGCCGTCGTCGCCCAGCACGGTGCCCGGCCGCAGGTAGGTGAAGGGGCCGACGGTCGCGCCGGCCCCGATGGACGACGACGTGCCGTGGGTGCGCACCACCGAGGCGCCGTCACCGACGCTGACGTCGGTCAGGGTGGTGTCCGGCCCGACGACGCAATGCGCGCCGACCTGGGTGCGGCCCAGCAGCTGCGTGCCCGGGTGGACGACGGTGTCGCGACCGATCGTGACGTCGACGTCGATCCAGGTGGTGGCGGGGTCGACAACGGTGACGCCGGCCATCTGGTGGGCCGCGATGATGCGGCGGTTGAGCTCGGCGCCCAGCTGGGCGAGCTGGACGCGGTTGTTGACGCCGGCCACCAGCGCGCTGTCGTCGACGTGGCGGGCGTGGATGGCCAGGCCGTCGCCGCGCAGGATGGCGATGACGTCGGTCAGGTAGAGCTCCTGCTGGGCGTTGTTGGAGCTCAACCGGTTCAGCGCCGAGCGCAGCGCCGCGGTGTCGAAGGCGTAGACGCCCGCGTTGACCTCGCGTATCTCGCGCTGCGAGGGCGTGGCGTCGGCGTGTTCCACGATCGCCATCACCTCGTTGTCCTGCGTGCGCAAGATGCGGCCGTAGCCGCTCGGGTCGCTCACCGTCGTGGTCAGCACCGTGACCGCGGCCGGCGCGGCGCTGTGGCTGGCGATCAGGTCGGCCAGGGTGTCGGCGTCGAGCAGCGGGGTGTCCCCCGAGGTGACGACGAGCACGCCGGCGTAGTCGGCGGGCAGTGCGGACAGCCCGCACAGGACCGCGTCGCCGGTGCCGCGGGGCCGGTCCTGCAGCGCCACGTCGATGGGACGTCCCAGGGCGTCGGCCCAGTCGGCGACCAGCGGTGCGATGCGCTCGTGGTCGTGGCCCAACACGACGGCCAGGTGCTGGGGAGCCACCTTGGCGATCGCGTGCAGCAGGTGGGCCAGCATGCTGCGCCCACCGATGGTGTGCAGGACTTTCGGGGTGTCCGACCGCATCCGGGTGCCGGGCCCGGCCGCTAGCACCAGGACCGCGGTGTCACCAGGAGACGACATCGACCCTCCTCGTTGGGTTTGTCCGCGCGGGCTGCGCGCGTCAAGCACCGACACGCCGTCAAGCGTGTCACCTCAGCTGCGGTGAAGGCAAAAACCGAGCCGTAGAACGACTCTTCAGGTCAACCCGTCGAGTGTGGGCCCTGCGTAGGGAAACTGTGGTCGTTTCATGCCTAGGCCCCACGCTCGATGCGGACGAAGCTCCGTCGCCAGGACTCGAACCTGAACTATCTGAACCAAAATCAGAGGTGCTGCCGATTACACCACGACGGATCGCTAACCCACGGCGAGCGGCGGGTTGGGACCGCTCGCGCCAAGATGACTTTAGTCCGACGACGGTGCGGGCCGCTTGCGGGCTTTCGACCGATACGCTGATTGACGTGGCCGTGCTGGACCCCCAAACGCAGAAGGACCCGGACAAAGAGGTGCGGGCACCGCGCGCGCGGATGACCGGCACCGAGCGCCGCCAGCAGCTGATCGGCATCGCACGCACGCTGTTCGCCGAGCGCGGGTACGAGGGCACCTCGATCGAGGAGATCGCGCTGCGCGCGAACGTGTCCAAGCCGGTCGTCTACGAGCACTTCGGCGGCAAGGAAGGCCTCTACGCCGTCGTCGTCGACCGGGAGATGTCGGCGCTGCTGGACGGCATCACGTCGTCGCTGACCAACAACCGGTCGCGGGTGCGGGTCGAGCGGGTGGCGCTGGCGCTGCTCACCTACGTCGAAGAGCGCACCGACGGGTTCCGGATCATGATCCGCGACTCGCCGGCCGCGATCAGTTCCGGCACCTACTCCAGCCTGCTCAATGACGCCGTCAACCAGGTCAGCTCGATCCTGGCCGGCGACTTCTCCCGCCGCGGCCTGGACCCCGGGCTGGCGCCGTTGTACGCGCAGGCGCTGGTCGGCTCGGTGTCGATGACGGCGCAGTGGTGGCTCGACACCCGCGAGCCGAAGAAGGAAGTGGTGGCCGCGCACCTGGTCAACCTGATGTGGAACGGCCTGACCCACCTGGAAGCCGATCCCCGGCTGCAGGACGAGTAGCCGGCCCGCACGGCTAGCCGCGGTCGCGGGCCAGCAGGTCGGCCACCGTTTCCCGGCGAACCAGTTCGCGGGCCCGGCCGTCCTTGACCGCCACCAGTGCCGGGCGCCCGACCATGTTGTAGTTCGACGCCATGCTGTGGTGATAGGCGCCGGTGCAGGCCACCGCCAGCAGGTCGCCGGGGTGCAGGTCCGCGGGAAGCTCGACGTCGCGGGCGATCTCGTCGCCAGACTCGCAGTGCCGGCCGGCCACCGTGACGCGCTGCTTGAGCCCGAGCGGGTGCCGGTTCGCCAGCGCGACCTCGTAGCGCGCGCCGTACAACGACACCCGCGGGTTGTCGCTCATGCCGCCGTCGACGGCGACGAAGGTGCGGCCGTTGTTCTGCGTCTTGATCGAGCACACCCGGTACAGCGTGACACCGGCCCGCCCGCTGATGGCCCTGCCCGGCTCCACCACCACCTGCGGGCGGGGGAAATGCTCGGCGGCACAGGCGTCGTCGAGGGCGTTCTCGATGACATCGGCCAGCTGTTCGAGGTTGAGCTCGCGATCGCCGGGGACGTAGGGGACGGCGTGCCCGCCGCCGATGTTCAGCTCGGTGAGGATGACGCCGTGCCGGGCCCGGATATCGGCCATCGCCGGGATCATGCGGCGGATCGCCTCGCCGTACAGGGCGGGGTCGGTGACCTGGGAGCCGATATGGCAGTGCAGGCCGACGAGGTCGAGGATGGGATGCGCCAGCACGCGCTGCACGGCCTCGGCGGCGTGGTCGCCGGCGAGGGTGAAGCCGAACTTCTGGTCGCTGACGCCGGTGGTGACGGCGCGGTGTCCGTGGATGTCGATGTCGGGGGTTACCCGGATGAGCACCGGCTGGCGCCGCCGCGCCAGACCGGCGAGGTAGGCGATCTCCATGCAGGAATCCAGCACGATGCGCCCCACGCCGACGCGCACCGCTTCACGCAACTCCTCGGGCGATTTGGCGTTGCCGTGCAGGACGATGCGGGCCGGGTCGAAACCACCGGCCAGGGCCACGGCCAGCTCGCCGGCCGAGCAGACGTCGATGCCCAGGCCCTCGTCGCGGGCCCAGCGCGCCACGGCGGTGCTCAGCAGCGACTTTCCGGCGTAGACCACCTCGACGCCACGCAGCGCCCGCCGGTAACGGCGGGCGCGATGCCGGAAGTCGGTTTCGTCGATGACGTAGGTCGGGGTTCCGAACTCGTCAGCGATATCGGCCAGGGGTACGCCGCCGACGCACAGCCTGCCCTCCTCGTCGGGGTGGGCGGTGACGGGCCAGATCGCGGGATCGAAACGCGGGGGAGCCGCGTGACCGAGGGACGGCAGGATGTCCAGCAATGTCATGAATTCAACGTGCGCCCGCGGGTAGTCCGGTGGTGCTTTTCTTACGATCCCTTGACGGCGGCGAGCTCAATATTGACGTGGTTCGGTGCGTCCGGCCCTGTCGCGCAGGGCCCCTAGAATGGAATTCATCATGACCGCACCGGGGGCTGCTCGCCCAGAAACCCCGATCGCGGGGCTCGTTGAATTGGCGCTCACCGCGCCGACCTTCCAGCAGCTGATCGACAGCGCGGCCGCGTCGCCGGCCGAGTTGAGCCTGGTGGGTCCAGCCAGCGCACGGCTATTCGTCGCCAGCGCGCTGGCGCGGTTGGGCCCTCTGCTGGTAGTCACCGCGACCGGGCGCGAAGCCGACGACTTGACCGCCGAACTGCGCGGCGTCTTCGGCGACGCCGTTGCGGTGTTCCCGTCCTGGGAAACGCTGCCGCACGAGCGGCTTTCGCCCGGCGTCGACACCGTCGGCGCCCGTTTGACGGTGCTGCGCCGACTGGCCCATCCCGATGACGCGCGGCTGGGCCCGCCGCTGCAGGTGGTCGTGACCGCGGTGCGTTCGCTGCTGCAGCCGATGACGCCGCAGCTGGGCCTCGTGGAGCCGGTCACGCTGACCGTCGGCACCGAGACCGAATTCGAGGGCGTGATCACCCGGCTCGCCGAGTTGGCCTACACCCGGGTCGACATGGTGGGCCGGCGCGGCGAATTCGCCGTCCGCGGCGGCATTCTCGACGTCTTCCCGCCGACCGCCGAGCATCCCGTGCGCATCGAGTTCTGGGGGGACGAGGTCAGCGAGATGCGGATGTTCTCGGTCGCCGATCAGCGCTCCATCCCCGAGATCGAGGTCGACACCGTGATCGCGGTCCCCTGCCGGGAACTGCTGCTGACCGATGACGTGCGGCGGCGCGCCGCCGAACTGGCCGCGCGGCACTGCACCACCGAGCCCGCCATCACCGGCAGCGTCACCGACATGCTGGCCAAGATCGGCGAGGGCATTTCGGTCGACGGCATGGAGGCGCTGCTGCCGGTGCTTCGGCCCGGCGAGCACGTGCTGCTCACCGACCA